>JAEYZO010000981.1 GCA_023428035.1 Pseudomonadota bacterium
ACGAGGCCCCGAGCGCCCGCACCGTGCCCTCGTCGGTGAGCGTGCGCTGGAGCGCCGGCCCGAGGTCGCGGGTGAGCCCCTCGGCCATGCCCTCGCTCGCCGAGCGCACCGCCGCGCGGGTGAGCCCCGCGGTGACCCGCTCGAGGTCGCGCTGGTAGCCCTCGCTCAGGGCCTCGCGCATCGCGCTGGCCACCGTGGCCCGCACCATGCCCGCCAGGGCCGGGGTGAGCTCGCGGCGCATCCCCTGGGCCATGGAGCGCATCATCACCTGGGTCATCGAGCCCAGGTAGCGCTCGGCCATGGCCTCGATGCGCGCGACGCGCTCGGGCTCGGTGAGCGTGTCGAGGGAGGCGTCGACCACCTCGGCGGCGAAGCCCCGCGCCGCGCGGCGCATCTCGGGGCCGTCGAGGAGCTCGCGCATCATGCGCTGGTTGTTCCGGTCGGTGAGCCCCTCGAGGGTGCCCGCGATGGCCGCGGGGGCCGTCGCGCGGGTGATGTCCCTCGCCGTCGAGGCGCAGCCGAAGGCGCCCAGCGAGAGCGCGAGCGCGAGCCCCAGGTGCCTTGCTTCAATCATGGTCGCGGCTCCTTCGTGTGCGCTCGGTCACGAAGGTTGGAGACTCTTCCCCTTCAACGGGTCGCGCGGGGAGCGCGCCGCGGCGCTACCATCGACCACGCATGAGCGCGCTGAGCGTCTTCGACATCTTCAAGGTCGGCATCGGTCCGTCGAGCTCCCACACCGTGGGGCCGATGCGCGCGGCGCGGCGCTTCGCGGAGGGCCTCGTGGCCTCCCACGACATCGACCGCGTGGCCGCCGTGCGGGCCGAGCTCTTCGGCTCCCTGGGGCACACGGGCAAGGGCCACGGGAGCGACGCCGCGGTGGTGCTGGGGCTCATGGGCGAGCGGCCCGAGGAGACCGAGGTCGACCTCGCCCCCGAGCGCGTCGCGGCGGTGGCGCGCTCAGGGAGGGTGAGGCTCCTGGGCGAGCGCGAGGTGGGCTTCAAGCTCGCCGAGTCGCTGGTGTTCCACCGTCGGAGCTCCCTGCCGAAGCACCCCAACGGGATGCGCTTCACGGCCCTCGACGCCGCGGGCGCGGTGGTCACCTCCCGGGAGTACTACTCCGTGGGCGGGGGCTTCGTGGTGAACGCCGACGGCACGAGCGCCGACGACCCGCGCGGGGGCGAGGGCGCGGTCCCGCACCCCTTCGGGAGCGCGAGGGAGCTCCTGGAGCGCTGCCAGTCGCGGGGCGCGAGCGTGAGCACGGTGATGCTCGAGAACGAGCGCGCGTGGCGCCCGGAGCGCGAGGTGCGCGAGGGGGTGCTGGGCTTGTGGGCGGTGATGCGCGGGTGCATCCAGCGAGGGTGTGAGCGCGAGGGGATCCTCCCCGGCGGGCTCAAGGTGAGGCGCCGCGCGCCGGCGGCGTTCCGGAGGCTGCGAGCGAACCCCAAGGGGGGCCAGGACCCGCTGGCGGCGCTCGACTGGGTGAACCTCTGGGCCCTGGCGGTGAACGAGGAGAACGCCGCGGGGGGCAGGGTCGTCACGGCCCCCACCAACGGCGCGGCGGGGATCATCCCCGCGGTGTTGAAGTACTACCTCCGCTTCGTGCCCGAGGCCGACGACGACGGGGTGGTGCGCTTCCTCCTCACGGCGGGGGCCATCGCGATGCTCTACAAGCGCAACGCGTCGATCTCCGGGGCCGAGGTGGGCTGCCAGGGCGAGGTGGGGGTGGCGTGCTCGATGGCCGCGGGGGCGCTGGCCGAGGTGATGGGGGGCTCCCCCGAGCAGGTCGAGAACGCCGCGGAGATCGGGATGGAGCACAACCTCGGGCTCACCTGCGACCCCATCGGCGGCCTCGTGCAGGTGCCCTGCATCGAGCGCAACGCGATGGGGGCGGTGAAGGCCATCAACGCCGCGCGCATCGCGCTGCAGGGCGACGGCAAGCACTCGGTCTCCCTCGACAAGGTCATCGCGACGATGCGCCAGACCGGCGCCGACATGCACACCAAGTACAAGGAGACGGCGCGCGGTGGCCTCGCGGTCAACATCGTCGAGTGCTGACGGCCCCGCCCGCTCGTCACGCGCCCGTGACTGCGCCGTCGCGTGGAGTCGTGGTACCGGGGGCGCCGTGCTCCGCCGCGCCCCCTTCGCCCTGGCCCTGTGCGCGCTCTCTTCGTGCGCCGACGCGCCGCCCGTGTTCACCGCCGAAGACTCTGGCGTTGTCGACGACGTCGCCGTCGACGCGGGCTTCGACGCGGGGCCCGAGGTCGCGGTCGACGCGGCGCGGGTCGACGCGGGGGGCTACCCCGACCTGAGGCCGGCGCAGCGCGACGCGGTCGACGAGGGCGGCAACGTGGCCCCCGACGCGGCGTGCACGTCGAGCAGCGTCGAGGCGACGGTCGAGCGGCTGCCCGTCGACATCATCTGGGTGGTCGACAACTCGGTGAGCATGGCGCCGGCGATCGACGAGGTGATCCGCGGGCTCAACAGCTTCGCGTCGCTGGTGGGCTCGCGGGGGCTCGACTACCGGGTGGTGATGCTCTCGCTCCGCAACGCGCAGCGGAACGTGACGGTGCCTGACGGGCGCCGCTACGCGGTGTGCATCCCTCCGCCGCTCGCGGGAGACGCGCGCTGCGGCAACGGCCCGAGGTTCCTCCACTCGTCGGTCGACATCCGAAGCACTCAGCCGCTGGAGCAGCTGCTCGGCACGCTGGGGCAGACCATGGGCTACACCGCGGCCGACCCGCGGGGGGGAGAGCCCTGGCGGAGCTTCCTGCGCCCCGAGGCGACCAAGTCGATCGTGGTGGTGACCGACGACCAGTCGCGGCTGTCGGCCGACCTCTTCGAGACCTTCGTGGGGGGCACCAACCCGAGCTCCCGCACCTTCGACCTGCCGCCCGGGGTCTTGCACCCGTCGTGGGGGGGCCTCTTCAACGACTACACCTTCAGCGGGATCTACGGC
>JAEYZO010000003.1 GCA_023428035.1 Pseudomonadota bacterium
GCGTGCGTCAGGCCCGCGCCCACGCCGGGCTTCTCGTGTCGGGAGACGTCTCCGCCGCCGTGGAGTCGGTGATGCGCGCGGCGCCCGACGCGGTGCCGCGCGACCTCACCCGCGCGCTGAAGACCTACGAGCCCCTGCGCGAGCTCGCGCGCTTCGCCGCGAGCGACGAGTACCTGATGCTGCGCTGGTGAGCGGGAGGGGCTACAGCCCCATGAGCTTGGCGATGTAGTACCGCAGCGTCTCGGTGGTGCCGCCGCCGAGGCGGAAGAG
Organism: Pseudomonadota bacterium; assembly: GCA_023428035.1. Classification (GTDB taxonomy): domain Bacteria; phylum Myxococcota_A; class Polyangia; order Polyangiales; genus JAEYZO01. The sequence goes on from JAEYZO010000003.1 coordinate 271, forward strand.
CCGCTGGTCACGCCACGCGCGGGCGATGTGATAGTCCTCGATGTAGCCCCAGCCGCCGTGGAACTGGAGCATCGCGTCGGCGACCTCTGAGGTCACGTCGCCCACGAAGGCCTTCGACATCGAGATGAGCCTGGTGGTCTCGAAGGAGACGGGCTCGTTCTTCACGTAGCGCTCGGTGTTGTACGCGTCGGCGGCGCGGTAGGTGAGCGCCTCGGCGGCCTCGAGCTTGGTCGCGAGGTCGACGATGCGGTGCTGCCACACCTCGCGCTTGATGATGGGCTTGCCGAAGGCGGTGCGGTCGCGGCCGTAGGCGATGCCGTCTTCGAGCATGAGCCGCGCGCCCGCCGTGGCCGAGGCCGACGCGATGAGCCGCTCGCTCTGGAAGTTCTGCATCAGGTACCGGAAGCCCTCGCCCTCTTCGCCGAGGAGGTAGCGGCGCGGCACGCGGCAGTCTTCGAAGAAGAGCTCGGCGGTGTCGCTCGACCAGTTGCCGATCTTCTTGAGCTTCTTGCTGACGTGAAAGCCCTTCACGTCGGTGGGAAAGGTCACGATCGAGATGCCCGCGTGGCCCTTGTCGGGTTCGGTCTTGAGCATCAGCGTGATGAAGTCGGCGCGGGTGCCGTTGGTGATGAAGGTCTTCGAGCCGTTGATGACGTAGTCGTCGCCGTCGCGCCGGGCCCAGGTGCGCATCGCGGCCACGTCGCTGCCGCAGCCGGGCTCGCTCACCCCCAGCGCCGCGATCTTCTCGCCGCGCAGCGCGGGCTTGAGGAACTCCTCGATCTGCTCGGGGGACCCCAGGTCCGACAGCACCGGGGTGGCCATGTCGCTCTGCACCATGAGCGCCATCGAGACGCCCGCGGCGCCGCAGCGGGGCAGCTCCTCGGCCTTGGCGATGGAGTACCAGTAGTCGCCCCCGCTACCCCCGTGGGCCTCGGGGTAGTGCGCGCCGAAGACGCCCAGCTCGCCGGCCTTCTCGAAGACCCAGCGGGGGAAGAGCTCGTCGTCTTCCCACTGGTCGACGTGAGGGCGGAGCTCCCGCTCGCAGAAGTCCCGCACCGTCTTGCGGAACTGCGTGTGCTCCTCGGAAAAGTACGTGCTCATGTGCTGCTCCCTCGACGCGTGGCGGCGCCCCGCTGAACCGCCATTCACGCCGCGGTGAATGGCGGTTCATTGGTAGCGGTGTTCCGCCGCCGAGGCAACGGCGCAGAGCGCTCAGACGCGGGACATCAAGAGCTGGCGCTGGAGCGCGAGGGCGGGCGGGAGGGTCTCGCCGAGCTTGTCGAAGAGCTCGGCCTGGCCCTCGAACTCGCGGCGCCACTCGTCGAGGTTGATGGCCGTCGCGGCCTCGACGCGCTCGTGCGCCACGTCGAGCCCCGACAGGTCGAGGTGGCCGGCCTTGGGCACCCAGCCCAGCACGGTCTCCTGCGCGCCCACGCGGCCGTGGGCGCGGTCGATCACCCACTTCAAGACGCGCATGTTCTCGCCGAAGCCCGGCCAGAGGAACTTGCCGTTCGCGTCTTGCCGGAACCAGTTCACCTGGAAGATCTTCGGCGGGTTCGCGATGGCCTTCTGCATCTCGAGCCAGTGGCCGAAGTACTGGCCCATGTCGTAGCCGCAGAAGGGCAGCATCGCCATGGGGTCGCGGCGCACCACGCCCACCTGCCCCGTGGCCGCGGCGGTGGTCTCGCTGCCCATGGTCGCCCCGAGGTAGACCCCGTGGGTCCAGTTGAAGGACTGCATCACCAGCGGCACGGTGGTGGCGCGGCGGCCGCCGAAGATGATCGCGCTGATGGGCACGCCCTGCGGGTCGTTGGCGTTCTTCGACAGCGCCGGGTTGTTCACCATCGGCGCGGTGAAGCGCGAGTTGGGGTGCGCGGCCTTCTCGCTCGAGCCCTTCTTCCAGGGCCTCCCCTGCCAGTCGGTGAGGCTCTCGGGCACCTCGCCGTCCATGCCCTCCCACCAGACGTCTCCGTCGGCGGTCATGGCGACGTTGGTGAACAGCGTGTTCTCGCGGATCGAGAGCATCGCGTTCGGGTTCGACTTCTGGCTCGTGCCCGGCGCGACGCCGAAGTACCCCGCCTCGGGGTTGATCGCCCAGAGCCTCCCGTCGGGGCCCACCCGCATCCACGCGATGTCGTCGCCGACGGTCCAGACCTTCCACCCCTCGAAGCGCTTCGGGGGGATCATCATCGCGAAGTTGGTCTTGCCGCACGCGCTCGGGAAGGCCGCCGCCACGTAGGTCGTCTCGCCCGACGGAGACTCGACCCCGAGGATCAGCATGTGCTCGGCGAGCCAGCCCTCGCTCTTGCCGAGGTAGCTCCCGATGCGCAGCGCGAGGCACTTCTTGCCGAGCAGCACGTTGCCGCCGTAGCCCGAGCCCACGCTCCAGATCGTGTTGTCTTGCGGGAAGTGGCAGATGAACCGCCGCTCGGGGTTCACGTCGAGGGTCGAGTGCACGCCGCGGTTGAAGTCGTTCGACGCGCCGAGCATCTCGAGGGCGGCCGCGCCCATGCGCGTCATGATCCGCATGTTCAGCACGACGTAGACGCTGTCGGTGATCTCGACGCCGATCTTCGACAGGGGCGAGCCGAGGGGGCCCATGACGTACGGGATCACGTACATCGTGCGGCCCTTCATCGACCCGTCGAAGAGCGCGCCGACCTTCTTGTAGGCCTCGTCGGGGGCCATCCAGTTGTTGGTGGGGCCGGCCTCTTCCTTCGTGGGGGTGCAGATGAAGGTGAGGTGCTCGACGCGCGCTACGTCGTTGGGGTTCGAGCGGTGCAGGTAGCACCCGGGGCGCTTCTGCTGGTTCAGCGGGATCAGCACGCCCGCCTCGACGGCCTGGTCGGTGAGGGCGCGGCGCTCGTCTTCGCTGCCGTCGCACCACACGACGCGGTCGGGCTTGGTCATCGCCGCCGTCTCTTCGACCCACTTCAGGAGGGCGTCGTTGTCGACGCGCATCTTGCCGACAGTGGTCGGCACTTCAGTCGCTGCCATGGTCCGTGGTCCTTCCTCTGCCGACCCCGTGAGCCAGGGACACTCTCCCCGGCCTGGCCGGCGGTCTCGCGCGGGAGGCTATCACAGGGCCACGGAGACGGTCCCTCGCCGCCTGTGCGCCGATGTCTGGTAGCGTCGCCCTCACACCCTCACGGGGCGGAGCGCGATGAAGGGACTCTTCTCCATCCTCGGGCTGCTCGGGATGCTCCCGGGCCTGTACATCCTGTCGCTCATGGTGCGCGGGGGCGCCGTGACCGGCTGGGCGTGGGCGTGGATGCTGATCTACGTCCTCGTCACCCTCGGCCTCTTCTGGCTCCAGACCGAGATCCGCCGGGCGAGGTTCCTCCTCGGCTTCGGCCTCGCGCTCCTGGGCATCGTGGTCGCGCTGCGCTCTCGGGGCGCGCTGACCACCGCCCTGGGCTCGCAGGTCACGCTCCCCGCGGGCACCCCCGGGCGCTTCATCAACCGCCTGGGCGAAGAGGCCGACCTCGGGATGATGCTCTACATCGCCTTCAGCGACGTGGGGGCCATCCACCGCGACAGCGCCGCGCGCGCGCGCCCCTCGCTACGGAGCCTCTACCGCTCGATGCGCGTCGACACCGACTACGCCGCGGTGCCCTCGCCCCTGCCCTCGAACGTCCTCTCGATGGGCTCCCCCGACGACTTCGAGGCCCTGATCTTCAACCCTCCGCCCGAGGGCCGCGCGGCGCGCTCGATCGTCTACCTGCACGGCTACGGCGGCCAGATGAAGCTCCCTTGCTGGATGCTCGCCCGCCGGATGCCCGACGCCCTGGTGGTGTGCCCCACGGTGGGCCTGCGCGGCGAGTGGGCGCACGAGCGCGCCCAGGCGATCTTCTCGCGCTCCATCGACTACGCGCGGCAGCGCTCGCAGGCGGTCTACGCGGTCGGCCAGAGCAGCGGGGCGACGGGCCTCTTGCACTTCATCAACCGCCGCCTCGTGGGCCACGTCGACGGCGTCGCGCTGATCTCGGGCTTCGACGAGAACTACTACGACGACCTGCGGCGGGCGAGCATCCCGGTGCTCATCCTCCACGGGCAGAACGACGCGCGCACGCCGCCCTTCAGGGTCGAGGGCCTCGCGAACGTCAACCGCGTGCGCAACATCGAGATGCCCGGCGGGGAGTTCCTGCTCTACGAGCACCAGGACGAGTGCCTCGAGGAGCTCGACTCGTTCTGCGGGGCACACTGATGGCATGGGCACTCCCCTCGACTCGCTCTCGCTCGCGCAGACCGCGGGCGTCGTCGCGGCCTTCTTCGTGGGGCTCGCGGTGGTCGCCTCCCTCATAGGCTTCGCCGCGGAGCGCGCGCTACCCCAGCGCAAGGTCTTCGCCGTGCCGCTCTTCGAGGGGCAGTACCGCCACGAGCTCGCGGGCGGCGCGGTCTTCCTCGCGCTGATCGCCGCGTCGGTGACCGCGGCGCTGCGTACGGGAGCGCTGCGCTTCGGCCCGCCGTCGCTCCTCCGTGACCTCGTCACCTTCAACGCGATGGTGCTGGGCTTTCAGGTCTTCTACTGGTTCCTGCACCGGGCGATGCACACCAACGCCCTCGTGTGGACGCACCGCTGGCACCACCGCTCGCAGGTGACCACGCCCCTCACGGGGCTCTCGATGCACCCCGCCGAGGCCCTCGGGTGGATGGTCGGGCTCGTGGCCCTGCCCGCCCTCGCGTCGCGGGTCGCGCCCATCGGGTTCTGGGGCCTCGTCGGCTACTACGCCTTCAACATGTTCGGGAACATCGTCGGTCACTCGAACGTCGAGCCCACCGCGCGCTTCGCGGCCACCCGCAACGCGACCTGGTTCGCCAACGTCTTCGTCTACCACGCGCTGCACCACGCCCGCTGGAACGGCCACTACTCCTTCCAGGCCGCCCTGATGGACCGGCTCATGGGGACAGAGTGGAGCGACTGGCCCGCCCTCTACGAGCGCGTCGCGTCGGGCCGCCCGCTCACGAGCCTTCAAGAGAAGGGCTGAGCGCTCACCCCTCGCGCGCGTCAGAGAGCAGCCGCTCGATCTCTCGCAGCGTCTCGACGTCGTCGCCCACCATCGCCTTCATCGACTGGATCCTCCGGCACACCACCTCGGCCACGCGCGACTCCACCGTGCCGTCGGCGTAGGCCCAGTACACCTGCGCGAAGCGCCCGTCGCGGTGGCACCGCCCCTCGATCTGCGCCATCTGGATCGCCGACCAGCGCAGGTCGTGGATCACCTCCGACCGCGGGACCTCGTTGTGCTCGCCCTGGTGCAGCGACACGCCCTCCTCCACGGTGAACAACACCACCGGGACCTCTCCCCGCTGGAAGCGCAATCTCTCAGCCTCGCGCTCCGCCGCGGGCATCGAGCCGTGGAGCGCCGCGCACGCGACGCCCTCCTTCGTGAGAGTCGCTCGCAGCGCTTCGAGGGTCTCGACGAAGGCGACCGAGATCGCGACCTGGTGTCCGTTCTCCAGAAGCTCCAGCGCGAGCGAGGCCGTGCCCTCGACGCGGATCAGCGAGCTCTTCTGCCGGAGGCGCAGCATCGCGGCGAGCGCGGAGCGCGGGTCGCGGCCCGAGGGGGCGAGGTCCATCGCGGCGCGGAACTCCGTCCACGCCTGCGCGTAGAGGGCGCGCGCGGCCGGGTCGAGTCCGATGGGCGTGAGCATGCGGTTGATCTCGGGCCAGCCCGCGATGTCCTCGGGGCGCCGGCGCAACCCCGCGGGGGTGGCGCCCTCGAAGAGCATCGCGCGCACGCGCTCGCAGTCGGCGCGGTCGCCGCGCCAGAGCCACTTTCCGTAGGCGCCGCGAGAGACGCCGAGGCCCTGGTCGAGGCACCAGCCCTCGAAGTCCTTCAGGTCGCTCGCGCGGCTCCCCGTGACGCTCGCGAGGAGCGGCGCGAGGTACGACAGCTCCAGCGGGTTCTGCCCCGCGGTGGCCGAGAGCCAGAGCGAGAAGCCCGCGCTCGCGTTGAGCTTCGCGGCCATCTTCGAGCGCGCCGCCGCGGGGTTCTTGCAGCGGTGGCTCTCGTCCCACACCACCACGTCGAAGGACGCGGCGCTGCCCGCGCGGGCGAGGCCCTTCTTCGACTTCACGCGCTTGCGCGCCTCGGGGGAGAGCTCGAAGAGCTTCGAGAGCCGCTCGTAGTTCATCACCACCACGCTGCGACCCGCGTCTCCGAGCGCGGCGATGGCCCTGCGCCAGTGGGCCACCACCGCGAGGGGGCACACCACCAGCACAGACTCGACGCCCGCCATCGAACGGATGGACTCCCACGCGCTGAAGGTCTTTCCGAGACCGACGTCGTCGGCGAGGAGGAAGCCCGCGCGACCCGCCTTCTTCGATCGCGCGATGGCGGCGACGGCCTCGCGCTGGTGCGGGCGCAGGGTGATGGTGGCGGTGGGGCGTGACGGGGCGCGCGCGGTGTCACCGTTGATCTCGCGCTCGACGTGGCGCTCCCAGGAGTAGGGCTCCGAGGCGAAGGCGCGCAGCGACGCGGGGAGGCCGTCTCCACGGTAGACGAAGACGCCGTGGTCGGGCTCCCACCTCGCGCCGCCCGCGGTGGCCGCGGCGCGCATCGAGAAGGGGACGTCGAGCGCGTGCGCGCGTGCGGGCTTCGCCGCGGGCGCGGGCGACCGACGCGGGGCGGTGACGGTCCTCTTGGCGAGCATCGGTGCCATCGCCCGCGGCCATAGCAGCACCGCGACGATTGGAGCCAGAAGCGCGCTCAGTCTCTGCG
>JAEYZO010000005.1 GCA_023428035.1 Pseudomonadota bacterium
GTGCCGAGGTGCAGGTGCAGGTGCGGGCCGACGCCGCCGGAGCGGCCGGTGAGGCCGAGGCGGGTGGTGGTGCTGACCGCGGCGCCCACGGAGACGTCGACCCGCGACAGGTGCAGGTAGCCGACGAAGTACGTGGCTCCGAGACCCGGGACGGTGCTCGCGTCGTGTCGCACGCGCACCCAGAGGCCGGCGTTGCCGTAGTCCGGGGTGCGCGAGTCGGCGGTGTGGATCGCGTCGACGACGCCGGGGGCGACGGCGTAGACGGGCGTGCCGACGGGGGCGGCGATGTCGTAGCCGTTGTGGGTGCCGCAGCCGTCGCGGGCGCCGCAGTAGGTGATGTAGTCGCCGTAGAAGCCCTGGGTGAGCCGGGCGCGGGCCGCGGCGCCGCGGGCGAGGGGGTAGTGCATCCAGTTCTGCGCGCGGGCCGTGACGGGCGAGAGCGCGAGCGCGAGGAGGATCGTGAGCGAGGGCTTCATCGCGCGGTCTTGAGGAGTCGCAGGCAGCGCCAGTGGAGGTAGTGCGACGCGAGGTAGAGGTGCTTGAAGGCGGGGTTGCGGGTCTCCTTCTTGAAGTACCGCAGGTAGATCTGCTGCGCGATCACCGCGAGGCGGAACATCCCGAAGACCTGATAGAAGGTCACGTCGACGCGGGGGCGGCCGGAGCGGGCGAAGTAGCGCTCGACGAGCTCGTCGCGGGTGAGCATCCCGGGGAGGTGCGTGGGCTGACGTCGCAGCGCGCGGCCGACGGGGTCGTCGTCGGCCTGCACCCAGTAGGCGAGGGTGTTGCCGAGGTCCATGAGGGGGTCGCCGAGGGTGGCCATCTCCCAGTCGAGGACGGCGGCGACGCGGGTGGGGGCGCTCGGGTCGAGCACGACGTTGTCGAGGCGAAAGTCGTTGTGCACCACGCAGGTCGCGGCGTCGTCGGGGATGCGCGGCTCCAGCCACGCGATGACGCGCTCGTAGGTGGGGGCGTTCCAGGTGCGGGCCTTGCGGTAGCGGTCGCGCCAGCCCTCGACCTGACGTCGGGCGTAGCCGTCTCCCTTTCCGAGCGCGGCGATGTCGGGTCGCGTCACGTCGACGGCGTGGAGCTCGACGAGGGTGTCGACGAAGCGCTCGCAGAGCGCGCGGGTCTGTGAGGGCGTGAGCTCGACGCCGAGGTGCTTGCGGGGGATCACGCCCCCGACGCGCTCCATCACGTAGAACTCGCAGCCGATGATGGAGTCGTCGTCGCAGCGCGCGACCATGCGCGGCACGTAGGGGAAGACGTCTTGGAGGGCGGCCTGCACGCGGTGCTCGCGGCCCATGTCGTGGGCGGTGCGGGCCTTGGTCCCCGCGGGGGGGCGGCGGAGCACGAGGTCGCGGCGCTCGTAGGCGAGGCGGTAGGTCCAGTTCGAGGCGCCGCCGGAGTACTGGGTGACGGCGGGGCCAGCGCCGAGGTCGGCGACGCGCTCGCGGAGCCACGCGTCGACGGCGGCGACGTCGAGGGCTTCACCGGGGCGGGAGGTCACCGGCCGTGGCCTCGCTTCGAGAGCTCGATGCGCGCGATGACGCCCTTGTGCACCTCGTCGGGGCCGTCGGCGAGGCGCAGCGTGCGCGCCTGCGCGAAGAAGCCCGCGAGGGGCGTGTCGTGGCTCATCCCCGCGCCGCCGTGAATCTGTATCGCGTCGTCGACCACGCGCTGCAACATCGACGGAGCCACCACCTTGATGGCAGAGATCTCGGTCATCGCGCCGAGGGGGCCGAGCTGGTCGAGCTTCCACGCGGCGTAGAGGGTGAGGAGCCGCGCCTGGTCGATGGCGACGCGGGCCTCGGCGATGCGCTCGCGGTTGCCTCCGAGGTTGACGATGGGCTTGCCGAAGGCGGTGCGCGACGACGCGCGGTCGATCATGAGTCCCAGCGCCGTCTCGGCCGCGCCCACGCAGCGCATGCAGTGGTGGATGCGGCCCGGGCCCAATCGCGCCTGCGCGATCTCGAATCCCATGCCGAGGCCGGCGATGACGTTGTCCTTCGGGACGCGCACGTCGGTGAAGCTCACCTCGCCGTGGCCGAAGGGCTCGTCGTAGTCGCCGAAGACCGGGAGCATCCGTCGGATCTCGACGCCCTTCGCGTCGAGGGGCACGAGCACCATCGAGTGCTGGTGGTGCCTCCCGCGCGTCTCGTCGGGGGTGCGCGCCATGAAGATGGCGACCTTCGCGTCGGGGTGACCGAGGCCGGTGGTCCACCACTTGGTGCCGTTGAGCACGACCTCGTCGCCGTCGGCGACCGCCGTGGCCTGCATGTTCGTGGCGTCGGACGAAGCGACCTCGGGCTCGGTCATGCAGAAGACCGAGCGGATCTCTCCCGCGAGTAGGGGCTCCAGCCAGCGGGACTTCTGCGCGGCGGTGCCGAAGCGGTGGAGCACCTCCATGTTGCCGGTGTCGGGGGCGTTGCAGTTGAAGACCACGGGGGCGAGGAGCGAGCGCCCCATGGCTTCTGCGACGGGGGCGTACTCCAGGGTCGAGAGCCCGGGGCCGTGCGCGGGGTCTGGGAGGAAGAGGTTCCACAGGCCCTCGGCGCGCGCGCGGGATTTGAGCGAGTCGACCTCGGCGGGCACGCGCCACGCGCGCCAGTCGCCGCCGTGGTGCTGGGACGACATCTCTCGCCAGAGGCGCAGCTCGACGGGGGCGACGTGCTCGGCGATGAAGCGCTCGACGCGGGCGGTGTACTCCTGCGAGCGCGCGGAGGGGGTGAAGTCCATGGCGCGCAGAGGAGATCACGAATGGGGGAGGTGGTGGTGGCGCGCTCGCGGTGTACCGTCGGCGCCACGATGCGCGCCGTACGCTGCCACGATCAGAGCGGGCCCTCGGGGCTCCGCGTCGACGAGGTCCCGAGCCCCGCGGTGTCTTCGGGCGAGGTGAAGGTCGCCGTGAAGGCCGCGGGGGTGAACTTCCCCGACGTGCTGCTCTCGCGAGGGAAGTACCAGTTCAAGCCCGAGCTTCCCTTCTCGCCCGGCGGAGAGGTCGCGGGCGTGGTCACCGCGGTGGGCGACGGCGTGACCGAGCTCTCCGTGGGCGACCGCGTCGCGGCCACGATGCTCCACGGAGCGTTCGCGGAGGAGGTGGTGGTGCCGTCGCTCGCGGCGGTGCGCCTGCCCGAGGGGGTGGGCTTCGAGGTGGGCGCGGCCACGCTGCTCACCTACGCGACGACGCTGCACGCGCTGGTCGACCGCGCCGCGCTGCGCGAAGGAGAGACGCTGCTGGTGCTGGGGGCCGCGGGCGGCGTGGGTCTCGCCGCGGTGGAGCTCGGGAAGCTCCTGGGCGCGAGGGTGATCGCCGCGGCGTCGAGCGCGGAGAAGCTCGCGGTGTGCGCGGAGCACGGCGCCGACGCGGGCGTCGACTACAGCCGCGAGGACCTGAAGGAGCGCGTGAAGTCGCTCACGGGCGGAGCGGGCGCCGACGTGGTCTACGACCCGGTGGGTGGCGCGTACACCGAGGCGGCGCTGCGCGCGACGGCGTGGGAGGGGCGCCTGCTGGTGGTGGGCTTCGCGTCGGGGGAGATCCCGAAGATCCCGATGAACCTGGTGCTGTTGAAGGGGTGTCAGATCGCGGGGGTGTTCTGGGGGTCGTTCGCGATGCGAGAGCCGCAGCGGAACCGGGCCAACGCCGAGCGGATCTTCGCCGAGGTGGCGGCGGGGAGGCTGAGGCCGCGGGTCGACGAGGTGCTCCCGTTCGCGCGCGCGAGCGAGGCGCTGGAGCGGCTGGAGTCGCGCGCCGTGAAGGGCAAGCTCGTGCTGGTGCCGTGAGGGCGAGGGGAGGGGAGGGATGTGCGAGATGGGAGACGTTCTGGGCGAGGATGGACGGGTCGACCCACGCGCGGGCGTGAGGGCGTGGTTGAAGGCGTTGAACGTGCGCGTGCTGGGGCCGCTGCGGTATTACCGCGAGGAGCCTTTCCGATCGCGCGTGCGATCCGTCTACGAGGCGGTGGGCTGGCCGAATCGCTTTGCAGAATTCGAGTGCTACTGGGGAGGGACGATCGTCACCTTCGGCGATCGGTTCGTGGTGAACGGAGTGGGGGTCGACGAGCAGTTCACTGACGTGGACGACGTGGTGATCGCACGGCTCGATGACCTCAGCACGGTCTGCATGAATGCGGACGAAGGCTATGTGTATGACGGCTGTAGCTATCTCGAGATGATTCCGCCGGGCGACGAGGTGGCGGATCGGAGTTCTGCAACGCGTCGAGGCGCTGTCACCAGTATTGCGGGTGTGGGGCGGTGACGGTGTGCTCGTCGAGGAAGGTGAGGTCTACGACGAAACACACCAGACGCATGTGCCCGGGTACCTCGTGCGCCGGACCGCGGGCCGGTTGCCGGCGTCGCTCCTCGAGGTGTGATCGCGGCTCATCGCAGTCCAGCCAGCGCGGCGCCCCCGCGCCGCGGTGTGAAACCGGTCTTCGCCCCGGTAGTACCGGACTGCACCCCGCGGCGCAGGGGCGCCGCGGTGTGAAACCGGTCTTCGCCCCGGTAGTACCGGACTGCACCCCCCGGCGCCCCCGCGCCGCGGTGTGAAACCGGTCTTCGCCCCGGTAG
>JAEYZO010000006.1 GCA_023428035.1 Pseudomonadota bacterium
GGACCGGGCTCCTGGCCCGGCTCGAGATCGTGCCGTCGGTCGTGCACATCATGTGGAAGCGGGAGATGCTGCGCTACCGGAGAGACCGCTCGCAGCTCTTCGGCGGCCTGTCGCGCACGGTCCTGTGGCTCCTCATCCTCGGCTACGGCCTCGGCGCGGCGCTGCGCGAGGTCGAGGGCCACGACGGGATGCGCGCGCTGCGCGAGGCGATGGTCGACTACGACGCCTCGACGCGGGTGGCGCGCGTGTGGCGGGGTCACCCCGCGGTGATCGCGCTGGAGTCGGGCGACCCGAGGCGCGCGGCGCGGGTGCTGGCGGTCGCGGTGATGGGCGTGGTGAACCGCGCGCTCGCGGAGGTGACCGACGCGCACGAGGAGGCCTTCCTCGACGCGATGCTCGACGCGCTCGACGACGAGGGGGGCGGGTCGCGCAAGCGGCGGCGGTGAGCGGGCGCCGTGTTGTCGCCGCGGTGAGTGTGGGGCTACGGTTGCCGCGATGACTCCGCCGCGTGACCCGTCGATGTTGCTCGCGCCCGGCGCTTCATCGGGCGGCGTGTACGCGCCCGGCGAGGGCCAGCCGTTGCCCGCGGTGGACGATCGCCTCGTCGCGCCGGAGTCGGGCGCGGAGATCGTCGACGGCCGGGTGATCCACGTGATGGGGTCGAACCAGCCCCACGGGACGCGTCACTTCGAGGCGGCGCACGTCTTCGCGGGCGCGCTCGCCGAGGGCTACGAGGGCGCGGTCGACATGCTCACCCGCATGGACGCGGACAACGACGCGGCGCCAGACATCAGCGTGTTCCCGTCGGCGCCTGACCCCGAGACAGGGGGGCGGCAGATCGAGGAGATCGCCGTGGAGGTGCTCGACACGGAGCGCTTGAGCCACGCGACGACGAAGGCCGCGAAGCTCGCGGCGCGCGGGGTGCGGCGGCTGTTCGGCGTGAAGATCCCGACGCGGCGCGTGTACGAGTGGTCGCACGCCAACGGCGACTGGGAGCAGCTCGACGACGACGGGGTGATCGAGGACCGTTGCTTTCGGGTTCCGATCCCGGTGCGCGCGCTGATCGACCGCGTGCTCGCGGACGACACCGTGGCGAGGGCGCTGCTCGCGGCGCGCAACCGGGTGATCGAGGGCGAGCTCACCGCGCGAGAGGCCCGGGGTCGCGCGGGGGCCCTGGCGGCGTCGGTGCTGCGCGTGCTCGACCGGAGGGGGATCACGGTAGACGCGGCGTCGCGCGCGAGGGTGCTCGCGTGCGGTGAGCTCGCGACGCTGGAGCGGTGGCTCGATCAGTCCGTCACGGCCTCGCGCGTCGAAGAGGTCTTCGACAGCGAGGGATGAGCGCTCAACCGCGCGGTCACTCATGGAGCTTCGTGTCCGAGACGAGGGTCGCGTCGAGGTCGGCGTAGACCCAGTCCCCGGGGCGCACGGTGACGCCCGCGATGTCGACGGGGACGTCGCGCGCTCCAGCGCCGCCCTTGCGGCTCTTGCGCGGGTGCGTGCCGAGCGCGCGCACGCCGACGTCGCAGAGGACGAGCTCGGCCACGTCGCGCACCGCGCCGTGGACGATCAAGCCGGCCCAGCCGTTCTGCGCGGCGAGGGTGGCGATGTTTCCTCCGACGAGCGCCCGGCGGAGGCTCCCGCCGCCGTCGACGACGAGCACCCGTCCCTCTCCTGGCGACGAGAGGGTCTCGCGCACGAGGGTGTTGTCCTCGAAGAGCCGCAGGGTGACGGCGCGCCCGTGGAAGGCCGCGCGCTTGCCGTAGTCGCGGAAGACCGCCGGGAGCACGCGGAGCGAGCCGTCGTCGAGCTTGGGCTCGTGGGCGTCGCAGAGGTCGGCGGTCGCGGGGCTGCTCATGCGCCGCATCGTACCTGGGACTGCGAACGCGGCGGCGACCGCCGCCGCGGATCGGTGCGGTTCGAGCACCCACGTCTCATCGGGCGAGGTGGGTGGTGAGCCGTCGACGATCCGCGGCGGCGGTCGCCGCCGCGTTCGGGCGTCGCGTACCGCCCCCCAGAACAATCGGACCGTCGCGCCCCGCGCGTGCCCCTGCGTGACCACCCCCGGTCCCCCGGGGCGCCTGACTGCTCGGACATCGATGAAGCACGCGACCCACGCCGAACGGTGCCCCGGTGCTCGTCGTGCAAGCCCGGAGGGCGCGGCGCGTCGACGCGGCACACCACGACCGGGGAGCTACCGCGGTCACGGCTCTCGCAGCGCGCTCGTGCGAGGATGCCGCCCGCCATGCCCGACCCCTACGGCCGCGTCCGCGACACGCACGAGCGCTCGCTCGACGCGATCGGCGACGACACCCTCCGCGGCCTCCTCGCGATGCGGCGCGACCAGTTCAAGCCCACGCTCGCGGCGCTCCTCCCCGTGATCGTCGCGGGTCAGGCGCTCATCCATCGCTACGGCTGGGCCTCGCGGCGCCCGCTCCTCACGCTCGGCGTGATGTACCTCCTCCCCATCGCGGTGATGCTCGCTGCGCGGGCGGCCCTCGACTGGCGCTTCCGCGCTGCGTGTCGACGCGCCGGGCTCTCCGACGCGGGCCTGCGCGAGCTGCGCGAGCGCCTGCGCGGTCTTCCACCGAGGCTCCCTCCCGCCTCGGCCGAGGAGCTCCTCGCTCACGTTCGCGCGCGAGCCCTCGTTCACGCCCTCCGCGGGGTCACCCCCTCCGCGTCGAGCAGGCCCGGCAGCGCGTAGGCCCGACCGAAGCCCAGCACCAGCGACCCGCTGTCGACCACGGGTGCCAGCTCCACGAAGTGAAAGTCGCTCAGGCCCAGCAGCGTCGGCGCCATCGCGGGGAAGCGCCCGCTGTACAGCTCCTCCGCCCCGCGCTCCCTCGCCTCGTCGCGCGTGACGAAGCGCGCCGTCGCCCTGAAGCTCAACCGCGCCAGCGCGTGGTTCTCTCTGGGGTCTCCCTCGCGCGCCGGGTCGGCGATCAAGACCGCGCAGCGGGGGTCGCGACGCAGCGCCCCCGTGTGCGCCGAGAGCTCGCTCACCAGGAGGTACAGCCGCGCTGGCTCCGCGGCGTACACGAAGGGCACCAGCGACGCGGCGGGCGCGCCCTCGGCGTCGAGGGTCGACAGCGCGGCTACGGGCACCGTCGACAAGAGCCTGGCCGTCTCTTCAGCGGGGGTTCCCATGCGGCCATTCTCGCACCACGGGGGCGGAGCTCTGCACGCTTCCACCGCCGCGGCGTGTTCACGCCGCGTGCCCGGCGACCCGCTCGCACCGCGCGAGAGGGATGGACGGCCCGCGCAAAGGGCGAGAACCTCCGCACCCATGCGACGGTGGTTCCTTGCGATGGGCGTGCTCGGCCTCGGGGCCTGCACCGACGACAACCCGAGCGCCGGCAACGACGCGGGCACCGCTGACGCGCCGCGCGCCGACGCGGGCACGCCCACGCGCGTCGAGGACATCCCCATCACCACCACGCTGCGCCTGCCCGGGCTCAGCGCCCCCGTCGACATCGCCACCGACGGCATGGGGTGGAAGCACATCCGCGCCGCGACCCTGCGCGACGCCGCCATCGCCCAGGGCTACGTGCAGGCCAGCGAGCGCATGGCCCAGATGGACCTCCTACGCCGCCTCTCGTCGGGCACCCTGGGGGAGCGCTTCGGCGTGGTGAACCCCGCGGCGATCAACCAGGACCTCGCCCTGCGCGTGGTGGGCCTGCGCCGCGCCGCCGCCGCCATGTGGCAGCAGATGCAGTCGGGCCCGAGCCGCGAGCGCACCCTGCTCGAGGGCTTCACCGCGGGCGTGAACCTCTGGCTCGCCGCGCTCCGACGCAACGAGGTGAGCGCGCCGCCGGCCACCGAGCTCGTCCTCGACGCGAGCACCCCCGACTGGGACCCCGTCGACTCGCTCACCATCGGCCGCTACCAGTCGTACTCGCTGTCGTACACCGCGAGCGACGACATCAACCGCTCGCGCACCGTCGACCTCGCGGGCCGCGTCTTCGACGACGCCGACGCCACCGCCAACCCCCTCCTCGCCGCGCGACGCGGCGCCGCGTGGGACCTGCTCGTCTGGCGCGCGCCCTCCACCGCCACCGTCGTCGGTGACTTCTACAGCGGCGCCTCACCCCTGCACCTCAGCGACCGGCGCTCGCTCCGACCGCGCGTGCCCGCGTCGGTGTACGCCGGGGCGCAGACCTTCCTCAACTCGGTGGATCGCGCGTTCTCCATCTGGGGAGACCAGTCGCGCGGGAGCAACAACTGGGTGCTCCACCCCAGCGTCGCGGCGAGCGGGCACGCGATCCTCGCGAACGACCCGCACCTGCAGCTCTCCGCGCCCGCCATCTGGTGGGGCACGCACCTCACCGTCACCCAGGGCGACGACGCCGTCGACGTCGCGGGGACGACCTTCCCGGGCATCCCCGGGGTCATCATCGGGTTCACGCCGCGCCTCGCGTGGGGCGTCACCACCGCCTACTACGACGTCACCGACGTCTACATGGAGACCATCACCCCGGGCACCAACGGCGGTCCCGACACCGTGCGCTTCAACGGCGCCGACGTGCCCATCCAGGTCATCACCGAGACCGTGCCCACGGGCGCGGGGTCGAGCTACGAGGCGCGCATCGAGGTGGTGCCGCACCACGGGCCGATCCTCCCGACGATCCAGAACGGTCGCATCGTGCCGCGCGCGGGCAACACCGCCCTCTCGATCAAGTGGACGGGCCACCAGCCCACCACCGAGATCGCGGCCTTCGTGGGCATGGCCTACGCGCAGAACGCGACGGAGGCCCGAGCGGCGATCCAGCGCTTCGGCGTCGGCGCGCAGAACTGGGTCTTCGCCGACGTGCAAGGGAACGCGGGCTACCAGTCGAGCGCGGTGATCCCGCGGCGCGCGCCCGGCGCCCTCGCGTGGACGCCCACCAACCTCCGCGGCGCCAACCCCTGCACCGTGCTCCCCGGCGACGGCACCGCCGAGTGGACCGGGGTGATCCCGCAGGAGCGCATCCCGCAGGCCACCCTCACCGCGCAGCGGCCCTACGTCGCCACGGCCAACAACGACCAGACCGGCGCGACCCTCGACAACAACCCCTTCGACGCGCCGGAGTACCTCTCCTGTGACTACGCCTGGGGCTGGCGCCAGGAGCGCATCCTCCAGCGGCTGCAGCAGCTCGGCACCGGCGCGACGCGCGAGGCGATGGAGGCCATCCAGGCCGACGCCACGGTGCTCGGCGCGGGCCGCTACCGGCCCTTCCTCGCGGCGGCGATGACCCGCCTCGAGGCCGAGTGGACCACCCCGGGGACGCACGCCGACCTCTCGGCGCTGGCCACGACCCTCATGCCGCGGCAGGCCCGGCTGCGCGACGCGGCGCGGCGCATCGCGATGTGGTCCCTCGACGGAGCGTCGGGCGTGGGTGACAACGTCACCGAGGCGCAGCGCAGCGACTCCGTCGCGTCGACGCTCTTCCACGGGTGGATGGTCGCGCTGATCCGCGGGACCTTCTCCGACGAGCAGGCCGCGGTGAACACCGCCACGATGAGCTCGCTCTCCATCGACGGCGTCGCGGCCATCCTCCACATGCTGGAGCACCCGACGGAGCTGCACGCGCGCGACCCGATGACCAACGAGAGCGCGCTGTGGGACGACCTCTCGACGACGGACGTGCGCGAGACCCGCGACGTGATCCTGCTGCGGGCGCTCGACACGGCGATGACCGAGCTCGCGCGGGTGACCCGCAGCGACGACGTGGCCCAGTGGCTCTGGGGCCCGCTCCACACGGTGCGCTTCGGCTCGCTCATCCCGGGCACCGGCGCGGAGCTGTCGATCCCGCCGGACGGAGACTCGACCTTCCCCAACGGCTTCCCGCGGCAGGGAGGGCTGGAGGTGGTCGACGCGTCTCACCCCGGCCTCGGCAGCTACAGCTTCTCCTACGGCTCGGGGCCCTCGCAGCGCTTCACCGTCGACCTCGACCCCGCGGGGCCCGTCGCCTACAACGCCATCCCCGGCGGGCAGTCGATGGACAACACCTCGCCGCACTTCCGCGACGCCGCGGAGCTGTGGCGCGTGAACCGCTCGCACCGGGTGTGGATCCTGGAGCGCGACGTGGCCGCCAACGCCTCGCGCCGCGACCGCTTCGAGCCCATGCCCTGACGTGAGCTCCACCGACGTGTTCCCGCTCGTCGCGGTGACGACGCCCGCGCCCGAGGGGATGACCCCGTGGCCCGACGCCGAGCTCGCGTGGATCGACGACGACCACAAGGTCTACGCCCGCGGCGCCGCCGTGACGCTCACCGCCGACGCGTTGGGAGCGTTGGTGACGCCCGTGCGCGACGCGCTCGCGTCGGTGGAGGAGCGGGTTCACCCGGAGGTGAGCTGGGCCCCGCCGCTGCGGATGTACGGCGGCGCGGCCTTCGACCCGTCGCGGACGCACGACACTGACGTCGTGTGGGCGGGCTTTCCGAAGGCGGCGATGGTGCTCCCGCGGGAGTGCCTGATCGTGGGTCGCGAAGGCGCCGCGCTGCGGGTGGTGCGCGGGGGGCCTCGGTTGGTGCAGGCCAGCGCGGCGCCCCTGCGCCGCGGGGTGGAACC
>JAEYZO010000072.1 GCA_023428035.1 Pseudomonadota bacterium
GCGCCGTCACCGACTCCACACCGCGGCGCGGGGGCGCCGTCACCGACTCCACACCGCGGCGCGGGGGCGCCGTCACCGACTCCACACCGCGGCGCGGGGGCGCCGCGCTGGAGTGCGCCGACCGTCCCACGGGGCGACGCGACGTGAGCCTCTCTGCGCCCTTCATCCGTCGCCCGGTGGCGACCGCGCTCCTCGCCCTCGGGATGATGCTCGCGGGCGTCGCGGCCTTCACCCAGCTCCCCGTCGCGCCGCTCCCGAAGGTGGATTTCCCAACGCTCTCGGTGAGCGCGTCGCTGCCGGGCGCTTCGCCCGAGACCATGGCCTCGGCGGTCGCGACGCCCCTCGAGCGCCGCCTCGGGCGCATCCCCGGCGTCAACGAGATGACCTCGTCGTCGTCGCTGGGGTCGAGCTCGGTCACGCTCCAGTTCGACCTCTCGCGCGACGTCTCCGAGGCGTCGCGCGACGTGCAGGCCGCCATCAACGCCGCGCTCGGAGAGCTCCCCCCGGGGCTGCCGAGCCGACCGACCTTCCGCAACTTCAACCCCTCCGACGCGCCCATCCTCATCGTGGCGCTCACCAGCCGCACGCAGCCCCTGAGCGAGGTCTTCGACCAGGCGAACTCAGTGCTCGCCCCGCGCATCTCTCGCGTCGACGGCGTGGGGCAGGTCTTCGTGGGCGGCGGGCAGCAGCCCGCGGTGCGCGTGCAGGCCGACCCGGCGCGACTCGCGGGCGTGGGGCTCTCCCTCGAAGACCTCCGCGCGACCCTCGCGGCCTCGTCGGTCGATCAGGCCACCGGAGCGGTGTCGGGGCCGGGCACCACCCTGGTGATCGAGCCCACCGACCAGCTCTACGGCGCCGCGGCCTTCGCGCCCCTGGTCATCGCGTGGAGGAACGACGCCCCGGTGCGCCTGCGGGACGTCGCCCGGGTCTTCGACGACGTCGAGAACGACCGCGTCGCGGGCTGGTTCGACGGGCGGCGCGCGGTGGTGCTGGTGATCCGCAAGGCGCCGGGCGCCAACGTGATCGACGTGATCGACCGGGTGAAGTCGCTGCTCCCGGGCCTCGCGCGCTCGATCTCGCCCGGCATCGACGTCGAGGTGGCGATCGACCGCGCCCAGACGATCCGCGCCTCGGTGGAGGAGGTGGAGTTCACCCTGGTGCTCTCGGTGCTGCTGGTGGTGCTGGTGGTCTTCGCGTTCCTCCGGAGCGCGCGGGCGACGCTGATCCCGAGCGTGGCGGTGCCGCTGTCTCTGGTCGGCACCTTCGGGGTGATGTGGGCGCTCGACTACTCGCTCAACAACCTCTCGCTCATGGCGCTCACCATCTCGACGGGCTTCGTCGTCGACGACGCCATCGTGGTGACCGAGAACATCGCCCGCTACATCGAGGAGGGCGACGACCCCGTCACGGCCTCGCTCAAGGGCGCGAGGCAGATCGGCTTCACCATCGTGTCGATCACGGCGTCGCTCCTCGCGGTGTTCATCCCGGTGCTGCTCATGGGCGGCATGATCGGACGCCTGTTTCGCGAGTTCGCCGTCACCCTCAGCGTCGCCATCGCGATCTCGGCGGTGGTCTCGCTCACGGTGACGCCCTCGATGTGCGCGCGGCTCCTGAAGCGCGAGTCGGGCGAGGCGCGGGGATGGCTCTACCGAGCCTCGGAGCGGGCCTTCGAGGCTACGCTCTCGGCCTACGACGCGGCGCTCACCCGGGTGCTGCGGCGCCGAGGGTGGACCCTCCTCGCGACGGCGGGCGCGGTGGCGCTCACGGTCTACCTCGCGGCGGTGGTGCCGAAGGGGCTCTTCCCGCAGCAGGACACCGGGCAGTTGATGGGCTTCGCCGAGGCCCCGCAGGACATCGCCTTCCCCGCGATGCGCGAGCGCCTGGAGCGCGCCTCTCGCGCGGTGGTGGAGGACCCCGACGTGGGGCACGCGGTCTCCTTCGTGGGCCGCGGCGGAGCGGGCGGCGGAAACTCCGGCACGCTCTTCGTGGGCCTGAAGGAGCGCCCCCCGCGCACCACCTCGGCGGACGCGGTGATCGCGAGGCTCCGCCGCGCGCTGGGCCGCACGCCGGGCCTCACGGTCTTCATGCAGGCCGTTCAAGACGTGCGCATGGGCGGTCGCTCGGCGCGCACGCAGTTCCAGTACACGTTGGAAGACGCCGACCTGAACGAGCTCCGCGAGTGGGCGCCGAGGCTGGTGCAGGCGCTGCGTCGGGTGCCCGAGCTGCGCGACGTGAACTCAGACCAGGAGAACGCGGGCCTCTCCCTCGACATCGAGGTCGACCGCGACGCCGCCGCGAGGCTCGGGGTGACGATGGCGGCCGTGGACGCGACGCTGGCCGACGCCTTCGCGCAGCGGCAGGTCGCGATCACCCACACGGAGCTCAACCACTACCGGGTCATCCTCGAGGTGCCGCCGTCGATGCGCGAGGACCCGAGCGCGCTCGCCAACGTGTACGTGCGCGGGCGCGAGGGGCTGGTCCCCCTGAACGCCATCGCGAGGGCGAGCATCGGGCGCCTGCCCCTCTCGGTGAACCACCAGGGGCAGTTCCCCGCGGTGACGCTCTCGTTCAACCTCGCGCCGGGCAAGTCCCTGGGCGACGCGGTGGAGGCCATCCACGCGGCGGAGGCTCGCATCGGCGTCCCCGCCTCGTTGCGGGCGCGCTTTCGCGGCACGGCGCAGGCGTTTCAAGAGTCCCTCGCGTCGCAGCCCTACCTCATCGCCGCGGCGCTGATCGCGGTCTACCTTGTGCTCGGGATGCTCTACGAGAGCCTCGTGCACCCCGTCACGATCCTGTCGACGCTGCCCTCCGCCGGGGTGGGAGCCTTCCTCGCGCTGCTCCTCACGCGCACCGAGTTCAGCGTGATCGCGCTGGTGGGGATCATCCTGCTCATCGGCATCGTGAAGAAGAACGCCATCATGATGATCGACTTCGCCATCGAGGCCGAGCGCGACGAGGGCCTCTCGCCCGTCGAGGCCATTCACAGAGCGAGCGTGATGCGCTTTCGCCCGATCATGATGACCACGATGGCGGCGTTGTTGGGCGCGCTCCCGTTGGCGCTGGGTTCGGGCACGGGGAGCGAGCTTCGCCGTCCGCTGGGCATCACCATCGTCGGGGGGCTGCTGGTGTCGCAGGCGCTCACGCTCTTCACGACTCCGGTGATCTACCTGGCGCTCGACCGCTTCACGAAGCGCAAGCGTCGGCTCGGGGGCGCGACCGACGCGAGCCGTCACGGCATCGAAGGCGAGTGACCGCGGCCGCCGAGACGGAGCTGAAGCCCGACCCTGAAGACTCCGCCGAGGCCGCTGGTCTGCGCTACGTGCACGACGACCGACCCGGGATCACCCGACGGCGGAGCGGCGAGGGCTTCAGCTACCGCGACGCGAAGGGCGAGGCCGTCACCGACCCGCGCACCCTCGCGCGCATCAAGTCCCTGGCGATCCCTCCGGCGTGGGAGGGGGTGTGGATCTGCCCGCTCGCCCGCGGGCACATCCAGGCCACGGGGCGCGACGCGCGGGGGCGCAAGCAGTACCGCTACCACCCGCGGTGGACCGTGGCGCGCGACGAGGCGAAGTACGGGCGCGTGGTGGCCTTCGGGCGGGCCCTCCCCTCGCTGCGAGCGCGGGTCGACGCCGACCTCGGGCTCCGAGGGTTGCCGCGGGAGAAGGTGCTCGCCGCGGTGGTGCGCCTCCTCGACGAGACGATGGTGCGCGTCGGCAACGACGAGTACGCGAAGCAGAACGGGAGCTACGGGCTCACGACGATCCTCAACCACCACGCGAAGGTCGAGGGCTCGACGGTGCGCCTGCGCTTCATCGGCAAGAGCGGGGTGAAGCACGACGTGGGCGTGCGCGACCGGCGCATCGCCGCGGTGGTGAGGCGCTGCCAGGAGCTGCCGGGCCACGAGCTCTTCGGCTACCTCGACGACGACGGGCAGGAGCGGGACGTGGGCTCCGACGACGTGAACGAGTACCTCCGCGAGGTGACCGGTCAGCCCTTCACGGCGAAGGACTTCCGCACCTGGGGCGGCACCGTCGAGGCCGCGGTGCTCTTGTCGAAGTGCGAGCGCTGCGAGACGGCGACGAAGGCGAAGCGCTGCGTGGCCGAGATCATCAAGCGCGTGGCGAAGCGGCTGCGAAACACGCCCGCGGTGTGCCGCCGGTGCTACGTGCACCCCGCGGTGATCGAGGGCTTCGGCGACGGCACGCTGCACGAGGCGATGGGCGCGCCCGTGAAGCTCGACGGCCTGCGCGACGACGAGCGCGCGGTGCTCGGGATGCTGGAGTCGATCGGCGCGCGCGCCGCGGCGTAGGGAGCGCTCACCATGAGTTCCCGACTCAGCGGTATCGTCGCGCGGTGAGCAACACCGACCCGATGTCCGACGCCCGCGCCGCCCTCGCGGCGGGCGACGCCCGCGGAGCCTTCCTCGCGCTGCGCCCTACGCTGCTGTGGAACACCGCGCCGGAAGACGACGCCGGCTGGACCGCGCGGCTCTCGCTCTTCGCCGACATCTCCCGCGCCATCGCGGGTGACGAGCTCGCGGCGAAGGCGCGCGCGTCGGCTGACGCCCCGTCGAACCCCCAGGCGCACTACGACCTCGGCTACGCCCTCTACGAGCAGGGGCTCTACGACGTCGCGGCGGCGGTGCTGACGCGCGCCAACCGCCTCGCGCCGGGCGAGACGGCGATCGTCACCGAGCTGTCGGCCTGCCTCGAAGGCGCGATGCAGTACGGCGTCGCGGCGCTGGTGCTCGGTTCCTCGGGCCTCGCCGAGCGCGACCCGATGTGCGCGTACCTCCTCGGCTTCAACTCGCTGATGAGCGGAGACCTCGACGCGGCGAGGGCAGCCCTCCCGAAGGTGCTCGGCGACGCCCCGAACCTCGCGGCGATGCGCGACGCGCTCGCGGGGATGCTCGCGCGGGCCGACGCGATCCACGCCGCGACGCCGCTCGGAGACGCGGAGCTCACGGGCTGGCACGCCGCGATCAACGGGGCCGTCCTGCTGCACGAGTCGCCGCACGGCCTCGACGCGGGGATGCACGGTCGCTACGCTTGGCTCGGCGACTCGCCGGGCTTGATGCGCGAGGGCATCGAGAGGCTCCTCACGCTGCTCCAGAGCGAGGCGGTGGCGGTGCCGCGGGTGGTGTCGGCGCCGGACCGCGCGAGCCAGGTCCTCTCGGCGGCGCTCGCGGCGATGGCCCGGGTGCGATGGTCGGTGTGGACGGCGGGCGACACCCAGCCCGCGGTGGTCTGCGCGTGGGACCTCGACGCCGTGGGTGACGCGGCGTTCCTGCAAGCGATGCGCTTCCACGCGCCGGGGCAGGTGTTGTTCGCGCACGTCTCGCGGTGGGTGGAGCCCTTTCCGTACGCGCCGGACGTCACGACGCTGCTCGCGCAGACGGCGACGCACCCCTACACGGGAGGCGCGATGCGGGTCGACCCCGACACCGGCAAGGTCGCTCCCGCGGAGCCCGACCCGAGGGACACGGCGTCGCTCGCGGGGGAGATCACCGTCGCGACGATCACCGACCCGAGCGCGCGCGGCTTGGACGTGCCGCAGCGGGTGGCGGAGGCGTGCCGACCGCTCGCGCCCGACGCGCGGCTGGGGCTCCATCGGGTGAGCGGGCACCGCGCGCGGCAGCGGGCAGGAGGTCCGGTGACGAGCAATTACTTTCGGTGAGGGCCTCCATCACTCAGCGCCCCTCGACCCAGCGCGACGAGCGCTCGACCCCGAAGCCCACGGCCGCCCCGAGGAGCGCGCCCGCGAGCACGTCGCTCGGCCAGTGGACCCCCGCGTACAGGCGGCTCAGCGACACCAGCGCGGCGAAGACCGCCGCCGCCGCTCCCGCGCGCCGTCCGTAGGCGCACCACACCACCGCGGCCGCGGCAGCGCACACCGTCGCCGTGCCCGACGGGAACGACAGGCTCCGCGGCGAGGGCACCGTCCCGAGCACGCTCAGCCGCGCGAGCACTCCTGGGTCCGCCGTGGGCCGCGCGCGCTGCACGACGGGCTTGAGCACCGTCTCCGCGAGGAACATCGCCGTGAAGAAGGCCATCCATCCGTCGCGCGCCGCCGCGACCTCGCGACGACCGCGCTTCACGAGCGCCCACAGGAGCAACCCCGCCGGGGTGACGTAGTAGCCCCAGTCGCTCATCCACCGCGCGACCGGGTCGAGCGCGCTCGAACGGAGCCCGTTGATCGCCAGGAGCACCGCGGTCTCGACCGATCGCAGCATCGGGACAGTCGTACCCGCGATGCGCGAGCGTGACGATCCCCTCGGAGCCGGGCGCGCCCGCCGGGGGTTGACCGACCCCCTCGGCGCGTGTCGTATCCCGATCACCCCTGATGGAGAACGCCGTCGCCCTCCTCGCCGTCGTGGTCCTCTTCGTCGCCGCGATGTCGTGGATGAACCGCCGCCACGACGCGAAGAAGGCCGCCGAGGGCCCCACCGACGACGAGCGCGTCGACGCCGCGTGGGACGACTTCGGCTTCGGCGAAGACCCCGAGGCCATGCGCGACGCGGTCGACGCGCTCCTCGACGCGGTGGAGCCGAGCGCGCTGCGCCGGAAGAACTCCGTGATCGCGCTCGCGGTGATGGCGGCGCGGGCCGAGCGCTTCGAGGTGCTGCCCGACCTCGCGGCGCGCGCGAAGTCTCTCGACGGCGGCTGCGGCGAAGCCGTCGCGATGGCCGTGCTCGCCGAGGCCTGCACGGGCGACCCCGACCGCGCCAAGGAGATGTACCGCGCGTCGCAGTCGGCGATGGCGGGCTGCGGCTCGTGCGGCACGCAGGGGCCCGGGCGCTACCTCATGCAGGAGGTCGCCATCATGCTCGACGCGATGGACCAGCGCGTCGCGGTGCGCGTCGAGGGTTGACCCGCTCGCGGCGAGACATCCACGTCGGCTCGCCGCGCGTAGCCCCTCCGTGAGACTCCTCCCCGCGTCGCTCGCCTTCGCGCTGGGGTGAGCGCCGAGCGCGTGGTGGCGCTCCCGCAGCCCGACTGGTCGCTCTCCCCCGCGGCGGCCTCCTTCGGTGAGCCCGCCGTGATCGCGCGCCGGATCGCGGCCTTCAACGCCGCGCTGCAGGAGATCGCGCAGGCGCGGGGCGCGCGCTACGTCGACCTCTCTCCCATGATGCAGCGGCAGGCCCGAGCCGCGATGCTCGCTCCCGACGGTCTGCACCCCTCGGCCGAGGCGCACGACCAGTGGGCGGCGGCGCTCGCGACGACCCTGGCCTCTCCGTGCGCGCCCGCCCGCTGAGGGACTGGTAGCGTCGCGGCCATGGACCGCCTGCAGCTCGTCGAGCTCGAAGACCTCCCCTGGGTGCCCAAGGCGATCCGCGACGGGGGCACCGACCTCCTCGACCTGGGCTTCGACCGACTGGGTTTCTACCGCGCGCTCGCGCCCGAGCTCGTCGAGCTCCTCCGACGCGCGGGCACCCGCGACGTGATCGACCTCTGCTCCGGCGGCGGCGGCGGCGCCCTCTCGATGCTCCCGGAGCTCCGCGCGGCGCTCGGCGACGAGGTAACCCTCACCCTCACCGACCGTCACCCCAACCGCGACGCCGCCGCGCGCTTCGCGGGGCGCGCGGGCGTCCGCTACCACCTCACGCCGGTCGACGCGACCGACGTCCCCGCCGAGCTCCAGGGCGTTCGGACGATGTTCGGCGCGATCCATCACTTTCCCCCTGAGGGCGTGCGCCGCGTGCTCTCCGACGCGGTGCGCGCCCGCGCCCCCATCGCCCTCGTCGACGTCGCGGCCTCGCCCGCGATCCGCCGCGCGCCCCTCGCGCTGTTGCCGCTCATGGCGTTGCCCAACCTCGCGGTGCTCACCGTCGCCTCGCTCGTCGCGACGCCCTTCGTGCGGCCCTTCAAGCTCTCGCGGCTGCTCCTCACCTACGTCGCGCCCGCGATCCCCGCGCTCTTCGCCTGGGACGGAACGGTCTCGGCGCTCAGGGCCTACGAGCTCGACGAGCTCCTCTCGATCGCGCGAGAGGTAGGGCCCGACTACGACTGGTCGGGGCGACGCACCGCCACCGCGCTCTGCGTCACGGGTCTCCCACGCTGACCGCCACGCCTCCGAGGCGCCGCCACGCCCAGCGGAGCGCAGCGCGCGCGAAGGGCCAGAGCGGGAGCGTCGAGACGATCACCGCGAGGTCCCACGCCGACGCGCGCTCGTCGAGGAAGCGCAGCGCCCGGTCGACGCGCCCCGGCCGCAAGAGCGCCGCGAAGACCGAGGGCACCACCCAAGGCTCGCGCGACCACAGCTCGAGGAACACGCCGTCGAGCCAGCGGTACAGCGCCCGCGACGGCGGCTCCGCGCAAGGGTCGCGCCCCTCGACCACCGCGAGGGCCACGCGCTCGGCGTCCTCTTCGATGCGGGTGAGGGCGTAGCCCGTCGAGGGCTTGAGCCGCCCCGCGGGGATCCCGATCGTCCTCGTGCGCGCACCGCGCCTCGCGGTGAAGGGCCCCTCCGTCATCGGGCTCGACCCCGCCTCGCGCGCGGTGACCACCCACGAGCCCGCGTCGAGGCCGAGCGCGTCGCGGAGGTAGCCCGTGAGCGCCGCGTCGACGTCGATGGGCCGGAGCGAGACGAGCTCCACCAGGGCCTCGCGGGGGCCGAAGGGGAGCACGTAGACGAAGGCCGTCCCGGCGGGCGCGTCGACGCGAAAGTCGAAGAGCGTCACCGTCGTCGGGTCGAAGACGTCTCGGTCGGCGCGCACCACCCAGCCCGCGAAGCGCTGCCAGAGGAGGTGCCAGCGGCGCGCTTCCACCGAGAGCTCCGCGCGCCGAAAGCGACTGTCGAAGAGCCAGCGCCCGCGGATCACCTCGCCCTCCACGTCGACCTCGACGCCGTCGCCCCCCTCCCTCACCTCGCCCGCGAGGCCCTCGACGACCCGGTGCGCCGGGTCCCGCGCGAGGCCCTCCTTCACCTCCCGCTGAAGCTCCGCGAAGAACAGCGTCTCGTAGCGGTGCTCGGTCATCTCCACGGCGCGAGAGCGGCCCTCTGCGTCGACGACCGAGACCCGCGACCAGCGGTGACGCACCAGCGCGTCGAGGGTCGAGGGCCGCGAGCGCCACGCCGAGTAGCTACGGAGCGCGTCGTCGTCCCTCGCGCCGTCGACGAGCGCGACGCTCACGCCGCCGAGGGTCAGCAGCCGCCGCGCGAGGCACAGCCCCGCCGCCCCCGCGCCCACGATCACGACGTCGTAGACCCGCACCCCTCGATCCTCACCCGCGCCCCGTAGCACGGATCCCGCGCGTCCTTCGCGCACCGACTGCGCGCACGCCGGTCGCGGTCCGCGCCGCCGCGTGCCCCTCCCTCTGCGACCGCAGGTCGGCACGCCCGTCGCTCCACTGATCGATCGATATGAACAACCCGCTCACGCTGACTTCGACGGCGTGAGGGTCTTCTCCCGCGCCGAGGCGCGCTGGCAGGAGCCCGACGGCGAGTGGACCTACGGCCGCTTCGAGCTGGCGGAGCTCAGGTACAACCCGACCCGGTGAGCGTCGCCAGCGGGCGTGAAATCTGTCGGTGACGCTCCGGCGTAAGGGGGAGGTCCACACGCCGCGCGGGAGGAGGAGTGTCATGAGCAACATCGAGACGGTGCAGGCGATCTACGGCGCCTTCGGTCGGGGCGACGTGCCCGCCATCCTCGCGACGATGACCGACGACGTGGTCTGGGAGAACGACCTCGACCACAGCCCCGCGCCCTGGATCATCCCCGGCACGGGCAAGGCGCACGTCGGCCGCTTCTTCGAGGTCGTGGGCCGCTCGCTGGAGTTCCACCACTTCAGCGTCGACTCACTGCTCGCGAACGAGAACCAGGTCGCGGCGGTGGTGCGCGTGAAGGTCACGTCGCGCGAGACCGGCAAGACCGCGTCGGACCTCGAGATCCACCTCTGGGCCTTCGACCACGCCGGCAAGGTGCGCGCGTTCCGGCACTTCGCCGACACGCTGAAGCACCACCAGGTCGCCACGGGCTGACCCGCGCGGGGGCGCTGGTATCGTCGCGCGATGCTCACCCGTCGCGCGCCCCTGCTCCTCGCCGCGCTCCTCGCGCTCTCGCCCTCCGTCGCTTCGGGGCAGCGGGTGCTCTCGATGGCCACCCTCGCGCCGCCGGGCTCGCTCCCGGTGCGCGTCTTCGAGGCGATGAACCGCGAGCTGCGCCGGCGGCCCGGCGTGGGCGTGACCTTCCGCTGGTACACGGGCGGCGTGCAGGGCGACGAGAGCGAGGTGGTGCGAAAGATCCGCACCGGCCGCCTCGACGGGGGCGCGCTCTCGGCCACGGGGCTCGCGCAGATCTACCGGCCGGTGCTGGCCTTTCAGCTCCCGGCGATGTTCCGCACGCCCGAGGGATTCATGCGGGCCTTCACGGCGCTGCGGCCCGAGCTCGAGGGTGGCTTCTCCCGCGCGGGCTTCTCGATCCTCAACCTCTCGCCCTCCTCGGGCCCTCGGATGTTCTCCACGCGGGAGATCCGCTCGCCCGACGACCTGCGCGCGGCGCGCCCCTGGCGCTGGACCGACGACCCGATCCTGCCCGCGCTCTACGCCGAGGCCGGCGCGACGGGGGTGCCCTTGTCTCTGCCCGAGGTGTTGAGCGCGTTGCAGACGGGCCGCGTCGACACGGTCTTCGCGCCGCCCGCGGCGGCCATCGGGCTCCAGTGGTCGGCGCACGTGCGCTTCATGAGCGAGCGCCCCGCGAGCGGGTCGATGGCGGCGATGGTGCTCTCTCGCAACGCCGCGCAGTCGCTCACGCCCGCGCAGCGGCGAGCGATCGACGAGGTGATCGCGCAGGCGTCGGAGGTGTTCCGGCCGGCGTTCCTCCGGGC
>JAEYZO010000085.1 GCA_023428035.1 Pseudomonadota bacterium
GTCGGCGCGTCTACGCGATGGGCTTCTCGAACGGCGGCGCGTTCTCTCACCGGCTGGGCTGCGAGATGTCCGACCGGATCGCGGCCATCGCGCCCGTCGCGGGCACCCTGGCGGTCACCCCTTGCGCGCCGCGGAGGCCCGTACCCGTGTGGCACACGCACGGCACCTTCGACCTGGTGGTGCCCTTCAACGGCGGAGGCGTCGGTGGGATGGCCTCGGTGGGCGACACCATCGCCAACTGGCTCAACCGCGACGGCTGCGTCGACGCGTCGACCGAGGTCTACCGCCGCGGGAGCACGGTCTGCGAGTCGCGGCGCACCTGCGGCGCTCGCTCCGAGGTGACGCTCTGCACCCGGACGGGCGGCGGCCACGAGTGGCCCCGCGGCGACTACGACGCCACGGCGCAGGCCCTGGAGTTCTTCTCCCGCCACGCGATGCCGTAGCTCCAACATCGACCGCCGACGGAGTAGACTCCGCGCCCTATGGCGAACGTCGGCGAGCGAGTGAAGGCGAGGTGGTCGAACGGGAGCTGGTACCCCGGCGTGGTCGCGCAGGCGCAACACCGCGGCGGCCGGGAGGAGTACTTCATCCAGTTCGACGACGGCGACACGGCGTGGGTGGGCCCCGATGAGGTCCGCGGCTCGGCGGTGTCGTCGTCGGCGTCGAGGGCCGCGGGCGGGTGGCGCCCCGAGGTCGGCGCGCGGGTGATGGGCGACTGGACCGAGGACAACTG
Source organism: Pseudomonadota bacterium (assembly GCA_023428035.1). Lineage (GTDB taxonomy): Bacteria > Myxococcota_A > Polyangia > Polyangiales > JAEYZO01. The sequence goes on from JAEYZO010000085.1 coordinate 734, forward strand.
GTACCCGGGCACCATCGCGGAGGCGAACAGCAACGGCACGATGTTCTTCGTGCAGTTCGACGACGGCGACACCAAGTGGCTCCCGCCGCAGCGGATCCGCCCCGGCGAGGACGAGGGCGACGGCGACGAGGGCCACGACGCCGGGCCGCCTGCGCCCGCGACGCACCTGTACCCCGGGATGCGCGTCTCGGCCGAGTGGACGCGCGGCGCCTGGTACGACGGCACCATCGCGAAGGCGAACGCGAACAACACCAAGTTCTTCATCCAGTACGACGACGGAGACACCAAGTGGTGCGGACCGTCGGAGATCCGCCCGATGCCCGGGCAGCACGCGCCGCCCCCGCAGCAGCCACCGCCGCAGCAGCGGCAGCAGCCGATGCAGAACCCGCAGTGGCCGCAGTGGGGCGCCGCCTCGGGGCAGCAGCCGCAGGCCATGCAGAACCCGCAGTGGAACCCGCAGGCGCAGGGTCACACGCCGTCGCACCCGCAGTGGAACCCGCAGGCTCACGGTCACACGCCGTCGCACCCGCAGCCGCAGTGGCCTCCGCAGGGGCAGCCCGCGCAGCCGCAGCAGCCCCAGGGGATGCAGCAGCCCGCGCAGCCGCAGCCGCAGCCGCCGTTCTCGCCTCCCGCGGCGGAGAAGGTGATCGAGCGTCAGGTGCTGGTCGTCCGCTGCCCGTACTGCAAGGGGCTCACCCCCGCGGACATCGCGAACTGCCAGACCTGCGGGGCGAAGACCCACTGAGCGACCGGGTGGGTGTGGCCTCGCGCGTGGGTGGATGCGCCGCTCGCGACGAGGTCGCGCCCACGCGGGCGCGGTAGCGCTGGCCGCCTCCGCTCCGCGCCCAAGAAGGCTCCACCTCCGGCCCGACCCCGACGCACCCGTCGTGGTTGCCCTCCACCGCCACTCGCTGCTAACCCGCGCGTCTCATGTTCCGCGGACGCGTACGGCACATCCACTTCGTCGGCATCGGCGGCATCGGCATGTCGGGCATCGCCGAGGTGCTCCTCTCCCTCGGCTACGCCGTCTCGGGCTCCGACCTGAAGGACGGCGACACCACCCGACGTCTCCGCGACCTCGGCGCCACCACCTTCGTCGGGCACCGCGCCGAGAACGCCGAGGGCGCCGACGTGGTCGTCTACTCCTCCGCCGTCGCCCGCGCGAACCCCGAGGTCGCCGCCGCGAAGGCCCAGGGCGTGCCCGTCATCCCCCGCGCCGAGATGCTCGCCGAGCTCATGCGCCTGAAGTACGGCATCGCCATCGCGGGCTCCCACGGAAAGACCACCACCACCTCACTGGTCTCGACGGTGCTCCACGCCGCGGGGCTCGACCCCACCGTGGTCATCGGCGGAAAGCTCAACGCCATCGGCACCAACGCCCGCGCGGGGCGGGGCGAGCTGCTGGTGGCCGAGGCCGACGAGAGCGACGGGAGCTTCTTGAAGCTCACCCCCACCGTCGCGGTCATCACCAACATCGACCCCGAGCACCTCGACCACCACGGCTCCCACGAGCAGCTCAAAGACGCCTTCGTCGAGTTCGCCCAGCGCATCCCCTTCTACGGCCTCGCCGTGATGTGCCTCGACCACCCCGACGTGCAGGACATCCTCCCCCGCGTCGACCGGCGCCACGTCACCTACGGCACCAACCCCCAGGCCGACTACGTCGCCGTCGACCCGGTCTTCGAGGGCACCACCACCCGCTTCACCCTCCTGCGCCGCGGGGAGGACCGCGGGACCTTCACGGTGCGCGTCCCCGGCAGGCACAACGTGCTCAATTGCCTCGCCACCATCGCCGTCGCCGACGAGCTCGGCGTGCCCCTCGACAAGACCCGCGAGGCCCTCGCCGCCTTCGAGGGCGTGCAGCGCCGCTTCACCATCGTCGCCGAGGTCAACGGCGTCACCCTCGTCGACGACTACGGCCACCACCCCGCCGAGGTCGAGGCCACCCTCTCCGCCGCGAAGGCGGGCTTCAACCGCCGCGTGGTCGCCGCGTTCCAGCCCCACCGCTACTCCCGCACCCGCGACCTTTTCGACGCCTTCACCCGAGCGTTCAACCTCGCCGACGTGCTCGTCGTCACCGAGGTCTACGCCGCGGGCGAGAGCCCCATCGAGGGCGCCACGGGCGAGCGCCTCGCCGACGCGATCCGCGCGCACGGCCACCGGGGGGTGGTCTTCGAGCCCGACCGCCGCCGCGTCGCCGACCGCCTCGCCGAGCTCGCCCGCGAGGGTGACCTCGTCATCACCCTCGGCGCCGGCGACATCAACCAGTCGCTCAAGACCCTGCGCGAGCGCCTGGAGGCCCGCGCGTCGTAGACTCCGCCCCGCCATGAAGCGCCAGGGATTCTTCAGCGGCCTCGTCGCCTTCGTCCGCGGCGCGGGGTGGGTGATCTCGACCCCGAGCGCGTGGCCCCTCGCGGCGGTGCCCGTGCTCGTCGCCCTCGCGCTCGCCGCGATCTTCGTGGGCGGAGGGGTGTGGGGCGCCTTCGCCGCCTCCGAGTCGCTCCGTCACGGCGGCAGCGCCCTCGGCGCCGCGGGGGGGTGGGCCCTCACCGTCGTGCTCACCCTCACCGGCGTCGTGGTCGGGTGGCTCCTCGCGATCACCCTCGCGCAGCCCGTCTCGGGCTTCGCCCTCGACGACATCTCCCGCCGCGTCGAGGTCACCCTCGGCGGAGAGCGCCGGCCCGACCCCCCCTTCTGGGAGACCCTGTGGCGCGGGCTGCGCGTGACCCTCGCGGGCCTCGCCGTGGGCCTGCCCCTCATCGCGGCCCTCACGGTGCTCGGGCTGCTCATCCCCGGCGCGGTGGTGGTGACCGTCCCGCTGAAGTTCGTCGTGGCCGCGCTCCTCCTGAGCTGGGACCTCATGGACTACCCCTTCGGCCTGCGCGGGATGCGCGTGCGTGACCGGGTGGCCTTCATGCGCAGCAACCTCGGCGCCGTGCTGGGCTTCGGCCTCGGGTGCTCGGCCTTGATGCTCGTCCCCGCGGTGGGCCTGCTGGTCTTGCCCATGGGCGTCGCGGGCGCGACGCGGGTGGTGGTGGGGAGCGAGCGGGAGCTCCCGTCCACTTCCTGACGAGGGTGGTCGAAGATTCGGGGCGGGCGCCCCCGCGGTGTTACTCGCCCACTCGATGGCGGAGCGGACCCGTCGAGACAGCGCAGCCCCCGCGGTGAACCGACGCAGCGTCGTTCCCC
>JAEYZO010000149.1 GCA_023428035.1 Pseudomonadota bacterium
CCCGCCGTACGGCGGGCGCCTCTTGCGTAAGCCTGGGGTGCGGGCGCGGCAGCGCCTAACCCCAGCGTAAAGAGCGCCACCGACTTTCCGAGACAACTTCTTCAGTGCGGGGGAGGCCGCCGCGGCAGCGCCGCGCTGTTGACCTCCGCCCCCGCGGCGTGTGCTCTACCCATCATGCGCCTCTGGCCGATCGCTTCCGTAGTCTTGCTCGCGGGCTGCGCCACCGAAGAGGCCGTCGTGGTCGCCGACAGCGGCGCTCGCCGTGACGCCGGCAGCTCCACCACCGACGCGAGCTCCGACCTCGGCCCCACCACCGACGTCTCGATCGACGCCACCACCGACCCCGACGTCGCGAGCCCCGCTGACGGCTCCACGGCGACCGACAGCCCCGCCGCGCGCGACGGCTCCACCACGGGCGACGCCGGGCCGCGGCGATGCACCGTCACCCCGTCTCCCGAGCCCTTCCGCAACCCCGCGCTGCGACTCCACTGGCGAGCCTCGATGGGCACCCCCTTCGAGGGCATCGACCAGGTCTGCTCTACCCCCGTCGTCGCCGACATCGTGCGCGAACCCGCGGGCCAGCCCGCCGTGCCCGAGGTCGCCTTCATGTCCTTCTCGTGCATGGGTGGAAACCGTCAGGCCGTGCTCCGAGTGCTCTCGGGCCGCGCGCCCCATCGCCTCCTCTGGTCGCAGAACGGCTTCAGCGCGCCCAACACCACCACCGCGGCCTACGGCCTCCGCTGGGACTGCCACCCCGCCGTCGCCGACCTCGACGGCAACCTCAACAACGGGCTCGAGGTCGCCGTCGTCACCGCCGCCGGAGGCATGGCCGCCTTCCGCGCGAACGGCGCCCTCTACTGGCGCTCCGCCGAACCCCTCTCTGGAATGACCGGCCCCAACCCCGCGGTGAACATCGCCGACCTCAACGGCGACGGCGTGCCCGAGGTGATCGGCGGCGGCGCGGTGCTCAACGGCCGCAACGGAAACGTCGTGTGGCAAGCCACTACCCAGGGCCTCAACGGTCAGGGCCCGCTGAGCGTGGTGGCGGACCTCGACGGAGACGGGACCCTCGAGGTCATCACCGGCTCCGCGGTCTACGACGTCTCGGGGCGACAGCGCTTCCGCATGGGTAACGGCGAGGGCTTCGCGGCCGTGGGAGACATCCTCGACGCGATGGGCCGCTCGGGGCACGACGGCGTCCCCGAGGTCGCCGTGGTCGCGGGCGGCGCGCTCACCCTCTACGACGGCCGCACCGGAGCCTCTCGGTGGACGGCGCGGCTCCAGGGCACGAGCGGTCAGGGCGGCGCGCCCACGGTGGCGGACTTCGACGGCGACGGCGAGGCAGAGGTCGGCGTCGCGGGCGGCAACCGCTACACCCTCTTCGACCCGGGCTGCACCGCCGCGGGAGGTGGGTGCCTCGCGGCGAACGTGCGCTGGGCCACGGTGACCGAAGACACCTCGAGCGCCGTCACGTCGAGCACCGTCTTCGACTTCAACGGCGACGGCGCGAGCGAGGTCGTCTACAACGACGAGGAGCGCTTCATGGTGCTCGACGGCCGCGACGGACGGATCGTCTTCAGCGACTGGAACCCGAGCCAGACCCGCACCGAGCAGGCCATCGTCGCCGACGCCGACGGAGACGGTCAGGCCGACATCCTCTTCGGGGCGAACCAGTGCGCGGCCTTCGCGGGCGACACCATCCCGATGGCGATGCAGGCGACGCAGAGGGTCCCCGGGTTGGAGATCTGGTCGTCCGGCGACGGGTCGTGGGTCGCCTCGCGCGCGATCTGGAACGAGCACGGCTACCACATCGACAACGTGAACGACGACGGGAGCGTGCCGCGCCGCGAGGCCCCCGGGTGGCGCACGCACAACACCTTCCGCTTGAACCGCGCGAGCGGCAGGGAGCTGCTGGCGCCGGACCTCGCGGGTATGCCCGAGACCCCGACCTGCGCGGGCAACGTCGCGACGGTCTGCGTCACGGTGCGCAACGAGGGCGACGCCAACGTGGGAGACGTGAGCGTCGGCGTCTACGACGGCCCCCCCGCGACGGGGATGCGCCTGGGGCGCGCGTCGACGACGCGGGTGCTGATGCCGGGGCAGAGCGAGCGGGTGTGCGTGATGATCCCCGCGACCTCGGTGGGCCGGCGGGTCTACGCGCGAGTGGATGACGGCGGCGCCGCGCGCGAGTGCGACGAGGACGACAACGTCTCCGAGGTCACCGTCGACTGCGGCCCCGGCTGACGCTCGATCGTGGTGGTGGAGTGCACGCGTCGTGTCCACGCCGCGGCTGTGGAAGCGTCGGTCACACCGAGGCGACGAGGGCGTCGACCAGCGTCGGCACGTCGCGCGACGCCACGCTGCACAGCGCCACCCGCAGCGCGCCCTTCTGCGGGACCACGAACACGCCCCTCGCCTTGAGCGCCTCGGCGGACCTCTTCGCGTCGTCGCAGAACACCGTCACGAAGAAGCCACCGTCGTAGCGGGGGTAGCGCAGGCCCTTGCCCTCCGCCGCGGCGTTGAAGGCCGCCACGCGCTCGGCGAGCAGCGCCCGCAGGCGCTCGCGCTCGCCGTCGACCTTCGCGCGCAGGGTGGCGTCGGTGAGGCAGCGCTCGACGCCCCACTGCCCGGCGGCGTTGCAGTTGCTCCAGGTCCCGCGGCACGCGTAGGTGATCGCGCTCTGGATCGCGCCGCGCTGCTTCGCGTCGGCGGTGCAGGCGATCATCGCGCCGACGCGCCCGCCGTACTGGGTGAAGCCCTTGCTCGCGCTCCACGCGAAGAGGACGGCGGCGCGCTCGGCCAGCGGCGCGAGGTGCGTGAGGAAGCTCTTCTGGTCGCGCGCGAAGGCGAGGTAGGCCACGTCGGCCATCACCGCCGTGGGCACGTCGCGCGAGGCCCGCGAGAGGATGTCTCCGACGGAGGTCCACTCGGCGTCGGTCATCGAGTAGCCCGTGGGGTTGTGGCAGGGGTCGTTGAGGATCACCAGGAGCCGCCCCTGGGCCTTCGCGGTCTGGGTGACCTGGCGCTCGAGGTCGGCGAGGTCGAGGCCGCCGCGGTCGTCGAACATGTTGAAGGTGACCAGCGCCCGCTCGCCCTCGTCGCAGATGGTGCCGTAGGGGCCCCAGTAGAAGCTCGACGTGACGAGGGCCTGCCCGTGGTCGAGGAAGGTCGCCGCCGCGTGGCGCAGCGCGCCCGTCCCGCCCGGGGTCGAGCAGGCCACGGCCACGTCGGCGAGGGGAGAGCCCCCGAGGAGGTCTCCGACGACGGCCTTGAGGAACTCGGGCACCCCGGCGATGGGCGCGTAGCCCGAGGCCTTGACCGAGGGCACCGCGCGGATCGCGTCGTTCACCGAGGGCATCACCGCGAGCGTGCCGTCGTCTTCGAGGAGCGCGCCCACGGTGGCGTTGATCACCGTCTCCCCCGCGGCGCGGCGCTGCGTGGCCTCGCGGTTGAGGGCGAAGATGGGGTCGTCTCCGGGGCGGGCGGCGTTGCGGGCGGGGAGGAGTTCCATGGCGACCCTCGCGATTGCCACGAAGCCGGGAGGGTTGTCACCCCGGGAGAGTCCTGGCGTCGGCGTCGACGGTCGGACTCTGGGCCGCCGCGTCGGCTTCGCGACGCATCCTCTCTGCTCGGCCGCTTGCGATTCGTCGTCGGGCTGTGGTAGTGGCTTCGCCCCTCGCGAGCCGAGACGGCTCCCGACTACAGGAACACCGCAGATGCCTACGCAATCCCCCTCCGCCGCCGTCGCCTCTCTCGCCGGGTCGAAGGCCGAGCTCATCGAGAAGGTGAAGGGCCTCGCCACCGAGAGCCTCTGGATCGACCGCACCAAGGGCGACGCCGCCTGGCGCCGGATGTCGAACGCCAAGCTCGCGCGCCTCCACTCGGTGCTCACCGAGGCCGCCAAGCGCTTCAAGTCGCGCGCCGAGATCATCGAGGCCATCGCCTCGGCCGAGGGCCACGGCAAGGACGGCGACTACAAGAAGTCGCTCGAGCGTCACCCCCTCCCGCGCCTGCTCGATCAGCTCAAGAGCGCCGAGCGCCGCGCCAAGAAGGGCTGACCGCCCGCACGGCAGTCGGTAGACTGCCGCGCATGAGCGACCGCCCCAAAGACGACCTCATCTACGACTGGAACGAGGTCGGCCGACGCCACGCGCCCTTCGGCGCCGTGGAGTTCTTCGACGAGACCCTCCGCGACGGCCTCCAGAACCCCTCGGTCAAAGACCCCTCCATCGAGGAGAAGCTCGAGCTCCTCCACCTGATGGACTCCCTGGGCATCCACGCGGCGGACATCGGCCTGCCGGGCTCGTCGAAGCGCGCCTTCGACGACGTGCTCCGCATGTGCCGCGAGATCGTCGACCAGAAGCTCTCGATCCGCCCCGCCTGCGCCGGCCGCACCGTCGCCGCCGACATCACCCCGATGATCGAGATCTCGCAGCGCGCGGGCATCCCCGTCGAGGTCTACACCTTCATCGGCTCGTCCCCCATTCGCCTCTTCGCCGAGAGCTGGGACGTCGACGTGCTGGTGCGCCACACCGCCGACGCCATCGACGTCGCCGTGAAGGCGGGGCTCCCCGTCGCCTACGTCACCGAAGACACCATCCGCTCACGCCCCGAGGTGCTCGCGCGGCTCTTTCGCACCGCGGTGGAGCACGGCGCCGAGCGGCTCTGCCTCTGCGACACCGTCGGCCACGCGACGCCCGACGGCGTGCGAAACCTCGTGCGCTTCGCCCGGAGCTTCCTCGCCGGGATGGGCGCCCACCACGTGAAGCTCGACTTTCACAACCACAATGACCGCGGCCTCGGCCTCGTGAACGCGCTCATCGCCGTCGAGGAGGGCATCGACCGCGTCCACGGCACGGCCCTCGGCATCGGCGAGCGCGTGGGCAACACGGCGATGGAGCTGATCCTCCTGAACCTGAAGCTCGCGGGCGCCCTGGCGCACCAGGACCTCAGCAACCTCATCCGCTACTGCGAGCTCGCCTCGAAGGCCACGGGGATGCCCATCCCGGTGAACTACCCCCTCGTGGGCGAAGACGCCTTCCGCACGTCGACGGGCGTGCACGCCGCGGCGATCATCAAGGCCCAGAACAAGGGCGACGCGTGGCTCGCCGACCGGATCTACTCGGGCGTACCCGCGGGGATGTTCGGCCGCGGGCAGGCCATCGAGATCGGGCCCATGTCCGGCGCGAGCAACGTGCAGCACTGGCTGAAGGCCCACGACGTCGAGCCCACGCAGCCCCTGGTGCAGGCGATCTTGCAGAAGGCCAAGGGGACCGACCGCGTGCTCACCCGCGACGAGGTGATGTCGGTGGTGGGCGCTCAGCGCGCCGACTGACCTGAAGGCGTAGGCGGCGGTGAGGGGGCCGGCCGGATGTCGACCCCCGTCATCGCGAACCAAGCCATCGCCAGGATCAACAGCACCCCCAGCGCGATCAGCTCCAGCGGCGCGATGCCCGCCGCGCGGGACCAGCGGTCGGCGTAGAACCTCCCGCGCGACCGGCTCTTGATGCGCGATTGCACGCCCTTCAAGAGGTCGGGCGCGGGGGCTGCGAGGTCGTCGTCGTTGGGGGTGGTGGGCTTCGCGGGCCCCGAGACCTCGGCCATCGACTGGAGGCTCGCCATCATCCGGGCGAAGCCCTCGTACTCGCGCTTGAGCTCGGGCCTGGCGTCGAGGGCGGCGCGCACGGCGTCGTGGCGCTCGGGGGGGAGCTCCCGGTCGTGGTAGGCGCTGAAGAGGTCGCGCGCCTCGTCGTCGGTCATTCCGGGAGGGGGCATCCCAATCCTCGCTCGATGGCGTCTTTGAGCGCGGCGCGCGCGCGGTGCAAGCGGCTCTTGACCGTTCCCTCGGGCAGGCCCGTGATCGCCATGATCTCTTCGTAGGAGAGCCCCTCCAACTCGCGCAGCACGATCAGCTCCCGGTGGTCGGGGTCGATGAGGGTGAGGGCGCGCTGCACGACCCGCTCGAGCTCGGTGCCCTGGGCGCTGTCGTCGGGGCGGGCGATGGGGGTCATCACCCCGCCTCCGTCGGCCACGGCCTGCTCGGGGGTGTCGCCGATCTCGCGGGAGGTCTTTCGCGCGCGCCGGTCGAGGTACTTGATCCTGTTCTTGCAGTGGTTGACGGCGACCCGGTAGAGCCAGGTGCTCAACCGCGCGTCTCCGCGGAACGAGTCGATCGAGCGGAAGACCGTGATGAAGACCTCCTGGGCGAGGTCTTCAGCGTCGGCGCGGTTGCCGAGCATCCGGGCGACCACGGTGAAGACCTTCTGCTGGTAGGCCCTCACGAAGAGGTTGAACGCGGCCTCGTCGCGACGTCGCAGCCGCTCGACCAGGGCCCGCTCGGCCTCGGGGTCAAGGTTCACCCAGCCCTCCGCGGGGTCTCTCCCTGACGGTGCACGGAGGAGCATCTACGCCGAGACAGCGCCCGGCGTCGAGGGTTTCACGAAGGGGGAGGGAGGCGGCGGGCCCGTGGGAGGAATCGAGCTCGCCAGTGTCAGGAACCGCGGCGGTCCCGCGTCCATTCGGGTGAAGATCCCGGACAGAGGAACGGATGCGCAGACGACGAATGGCCGCCGTCATTGGCAGCGCGCGGGTGACCGAGACACAGCGGGGCCTCGCGGAGGCGTTGGGCGAAGCCCTCGTCGACGTCGGGTTTCGAGTGATCACGGGGGGCCTCTCGGGCGTCATGGACGCGGCGCTCCGCGGGGCGCAGCGATCGGAGAGGTATCGGGAGGGCGACACCGTCGCGGTGCTGCCGGGCTACCGCCGTGAGGACGCCTCTGAGGCGGCGGACCTGGTGCTCACCTCCGGGTTGGGGCACGCGCGAAACGTCGTGCTGGTCGCGTCGGCGGACGTCGTGCTCGCGATCGGAGGTCGCGCGGGGACCCTGAGCGAGCTGGCGCTCGCGTGGGAGATGAACCGACCGGTCATCGTCGTGGGACCGACCGAAGGCTGGGCTGACACCCTCGCGGGCAGCGCGGTCGACGACAGATTCCCCGCGAGGGTGCACGGCCCGTTGTCCGCCCGAGAAGCGGCGATGCTGGCGCAGCGGCTCGCGGAGCGCACGCAGTCGCCGACGGAGTTCTCCCGGTGACGACCGCGCCGCTGGTGATCCTCTGTCTGCACCGGGTCTTGCGTCGAGACAGCCCCGGTGCGTGGCCCTACTTCCTCCGAGGGACCGCGATCACCCCCGAGGTGTTGCGGGCCCTGCTCGCCGGGCTGTGTCGCGCAGGCCGCTTCGTCGACGCGAGCGCGCCCCTCGATCCACGATCGCGGAGCGACGCGCCGCGGTTCTGGCTGACCTTCGATGACGGCTACGCCGATACGCGGACGACCGCACTTCCGATCCTCGAGGATTTCGGGGCGACCGCGACGGCGTTCGTGACCACCGGGGCCATCCTGGGAGACATCGACCTCCCCGCGGATCGCTGGAACGCAGTCGTGAGCTCGGCCCGGCGTGCGAGGGGGCGCGTCGCCTGGAACGACATCGCGTTCGACGCAGACACGACCAGCGACGAGGGCCGCGCGAAGTTGGCGATGGGCTGGGAGAGGGCGGCCTTCCTTCGCGCGGACGCGGCGAGCCAGGGCCGAGCGATCGAGGCGCTGGAGCGGGCGCTCGACGGTCACGGGGCCACGGCTCCGGGCCTCTACCTCGACCGTGACGACGTGCGGGACCTCACCCGGGCCGGGTGGGCCGTCGGCGGTCACGGCGCGACGCACGCGATCCTGCCCACCCTCGGCGCAGAGGAGCTCCAGGCGGAGCTGACGGCGATGGATGAGGGGCTGCGGCGACTGGGCGCCGCGCGCCCCGTCGCGTTCGCCTACCCCGACGGACAACGGTCCAGCGACGTCGAGCAGGCCCTCGCCACGCGCGGCGTCCCTCTCGCGGTGACCCTGGGTGCCACGCCCGTCGCTCCTGAGCACGGTCGCCTGCGCCTCCCGCGCTTCGTCGTCCCGAACGACCCGACCTGGGTCGAGCGTTCACTCCTCCCGACGCTAGGGGCCTGAGATGTGGGACGAGTCCGCGTGGGAGGCGCTCGTCGGCGCGTGGGTCTACGCGTCGCCCTCGCGCGAGGCGCGCGCGCTCGAGCGACGAGCCGTGGTGTCGTCGATCGAGGACCTCCTCGAGGGACAGGGCTTCACCGTCGCGTCGGTGGGAGACGCGAGCGCGCCGACGCTGGTGGCACGCCGCGCGGCGACCTCAGGCGGCGCGTCCATCGCGGTCTACAATCACTACGACGTCGAACCCGCCGGCGCCGGGTGGTCGACGGAGCCTCGGCGGCTCACGCTCCGAGAGGGGCGGTACTACGGCCGCGGAGTGGCGGACAACCTCGGGGCGTTGGCGCTGCGACTGCTCGCGACGCGCGACGCGCGCAGCGCGCCGGAGATCCTATGGGTGATCGAGGGCGAGGAGGAGCTCGGTTCGCCCTCGTTGAGCGCGGTTCGGACCGAGACCGCAGCGCGCCGACCGGCGATGTGGGTCGACGAGACGGGGTTCTTCGAGTCGCCGCGGGCGCAGCGCCTCTTGTCGGTGAACGGGGACGACGGCGTCGCGGCGCGCGCGATCGACGCGATCACGGGCCGGGCCGCGCTGCACGGGGTGACCGTCGCGACAGAGTCGCGGCGGATGAACCGCGTCTCACCCGACGGGCGGACCAGCGTGGAGTCATTGATGGACGGCGTCGCGTACCTCGCGCTCGGGCCGAACGACGCGGACGCACGAATTCATCGGGCGGACGAGTCCTTGCCGCGATGGTCGCTGCGCCTGAGCGCGGAGCAGTGGGTCGAGCTCCTCGAGGCGCTCGGCGGGAGGTGAGGGTGAAGGTCATCGCGTTCCACGTGAAGCACGACGCTTCGGTGGCCGTGGCTCAAGACGGCGTGCTGCTCGCCGTCCTCGAGCTCGAGCGACTGTTCGGTGAGCGGTATTTCGCCAGCTCGAGCGACCTCGGGGTCTTCGAGCGGCAGTGGCGAGGAGCCGTGGAGGCCGTCATCGCCTTCACTGGCATCGACCGCTTCGACGTCGCCGTGACGAGCTGGGTACCACCGACCGAGCGTGGGGTCCTCAAGCGGCTGGTGTCCGCCGCGGAGTGGCGTCGCGCGGACCATCACCGATGCCACGCGCTGCACGGTCACTGCGACTCGCCCTTCGAGCGATCCCTGGTTCTGTCGTTCGACGGAGGAGGCAACGACGGGACCTTTCGGGTGTTCACGGTAGACGCCGAGGGCGCGAACGCGATCGCGAGGCGACCGCTGAACCTCGGGACGGCGTTCCGCGTCCTGGCGACGACCATGCCCGAAGTCACGGGTCGTCGGCCTCAACCGAGCCGGGGCGACCTCGCGCTCGCCGGGAAGCTGATGGCCTACGCGGCCCTCGGTCAGACCCGAGAAGAGTGGCGGCCCGCCCTCGTCGAGCATTTCGAACACTTCCAGGAGCCTGCGCAGGCCCTCGACGCCCTGTCCGAGGCCACGGGCCTGGAGCTCGAGAGCGACTCCCTCGACCCTCAGGACGCGCGCGACCTGGCGGCCACCGCGCAGTCGGCCTTCGTCCAGATCGTCCAGCGTGAGCTGATGGCCTTTCGGGGCGTGCCCCACGACGGCCTCGTGCTGACGGGCGGCTGCGCGCTCAACGTCGTGGCGAACGAGGCCGTGCGCGGCGGGTGGGCGCGTCCCGTACACGTGCCGCCCGCGCCGAACGACGCCGGGATCAGCGTCGGGGCCCTGTGGACGGTGGAGCGGCCGAGGAGCGCGCCGAGCGTCTTCAGCGGGCTCCCGCTGGTCATGGACATCTCACCGCGAGAGCTCGAACGGCGCGGCGCGGTTTGGTGCGACGTCCACGAACTCGCCGGGGTGATCGCGTCGGGCGCGGTGGTCGGTGTCGCGCACGATCGGGCCGAGCACGGGCCGCGCGCGCTCGGTCACCGCTCGATCCTCGCCCTCGCGCGGGACGAGGGCGTGCGCCGACGCGTGAACGAGGAGATCAAATCGCGGGAGTGGTACCGCCCGGTGGCGCCGGTCGTGCGCGTGGGGGACGTCGAGCGGTGGTTCGGCGCCCGGGTCGAGTCGCCGTACATGTCCTTCGCCCCGAGGGTGCGCGGAGACATGGCCGCCCGCGCGCCCGCGGCCCGTCACGTCGACGGGACCGCGCGCGTGCAGACCACGCGGCCCGGAGAGTTCCTCCACCGCCTCCTCGACGCGATGGCGGAGCGCGGCGTCGAGCCCGTGCTCGTGAACACCTCGTTCAACGTCCGCGCGCGGCCGCTCGTCCACCGGGCGAGCGAGGCGCTCGCGGCCCTCGACGAGACCACGCTCGACCACGCGTGGATCGAGGGCTGGCTGGTCTCTCGCGTCGGAGCCCACGCGCGGGCGAGCGTGGAGCGCGGCCGTGGGTGAGCGTCCGCTGCGCCTGCTGTGCGACGCGAACCCGATGGCGTACGGGTCGAGCGGCGCGCTGCTCGCGATTCTCGACCACGTCGACGCCGAGGCCGTCGCGATGGTGCGACCGCCGACGGACGAGATCCTCTCCGTCGACCCCGCGGTGCGAGAGTGCCTCGCGGTGGACGTCAAGGACGCGCGCTCGGTGGCGGCGCTCCTCGACGCGCGTTGCTTCGACGCGGCGCTCGTGGTCGCGAACCGCAACAACCTCGACCTCTACCACGAGCGGGGCCTGCCGACCTTCTTCGTCGACTGCCTCTTCTGGTACGGCGGGGAGAAGGAGCACCCGGTCTGGGACTCCGCCGCGGGCGCGTTCGTCCAGGATTTTCCCGGTGTCGAGGCTCGCGTCGCGGGGCTCCGAGCGTCGCGGAGGCCGACCGTCGTCGGCGCGATCATCCGCGCGCCGTCGCGCTCGCCCGAGCGCCGGGGGACCTTCGTGAACCTCGGTGGGGTGCGGTCGCGCTTCATCGACGACGCGGGGGCGCTTCCGTTCCTCGCCGTCGTCCGCGAGGCCCTGACCTCCGCGTCGCTCCTCGAAGACGATGGACCCGTGGTCGTCGCGTGCGGCGCCGCCGCGGCGAGCGCGCTCTCGGCCTCACTCCCGCCTCGGTTCCTCCCCGCGTCGCTCTCCCCTTGGAGCTGCCTTCGGGCCATGGCTCGAGCAGCGAGGGTGCTGACCGCCCCGGGCCTCAACGCGGTGTGCGAAGCCCTCGCTTGCGACGTGCCCCTCGCGTTCCTGCCGCCGCAGAACCCCTCGCAGGTGCACCAACTCGCTGTGTACGAGCGAGCGGGCCTCGTAGGCCCCGGGCTCAACCTCGACGCCATCGCGCCGGAGGTGGGGGCGTTCCATCTCTGCGATGACGAATCGACGGCGACGGAGCGTGTGCGCGCTGCGCTCGCCGCGATCGCGAGCGACCCGGCGCGCAGGGCCCGCGTGGCCGCGCGTGTGGCGCTCTCGGCGAGGGAGGCCGCGTCCACGGAGCGCGCGGAGGCGCGAAGGGTGTTCTGGGCGCGCTACGGACGACCGGGCGCGTCAGAGGTGGGGGAGTTCATCCGTCGGTGGTGGCGATGCCAGTGACCGTGAACCTGACCGTCGTGGTCCCTACCACCGGCGAGCGCGTGTCGGAGCTCGCGCGCGCGCTGTCTTCGGTGGCCGCCCAGACGCTCCAGCCCCAGGCGGTGCTCGTCGTCGTCGACGGCGATGAGGCCACGCGACGCGCGGTCGCGGCGCGCCTGAGGGACAGCGTAGACCGAGTGCTGCACACGGGGTCCCGTCGAGGCGTCAGCGCCGCGCGGAACCTCGGCGCGCGCGCGGCGACAACGCCGATGCTCGCGTTCCTCGACGACGACGACCGGTGGAAGCCCTCGCACCTGGAGCGCGCGTTCGCGGAGGGTGAGGACGTCGACATCGTCCTCTCGGCCTTCGAGAAGCACAACGCGGAGGGGGTCCACCTGGAGAAGGTCCCTCCTCCACGGCTCCGCGCAGAGGACTTCTTCACTCGGAACCCCGGGCTCCGCGGGAGCAACCTCGTCGTCCGCGCCGAGGTCTTCGCTCGGGTCGGAGGCTTCGACGAAGGCTTCCCTTCCTTCAACGACGTCGACTTCGGCGCTCGCGTGTTCGCGCTGCCCGGTTTGAGGTACCGCGCCGTCTCCGCGCCGACGGTGGAGTACTACGCGCACCAGGGCGACCGTCTCTCGAAGCGAGGCGCGGCGACGGTGGCGCCCGGGCTCCGAGCGTTTCTGACGCGGTACGGCGCGGCGATGTCCGAATCGCAGCTCGATCTCGCGGTGCAGAGGGCCATGCAGCACTGGGGCATCAACGCGCGCTCGCCGCAGTTCGGAGACACCGCGAAATCGCTGCCGGCGCTCGACGCCGCGGTGCTCGACGCCGTCGCCGCAGGCGACGACGCGGTAGACGCCGCCCTCGACGCCGCGAGGAGGGCTTGCCAGCGGGCATCGAGCGCAGCCGGGGCGTGGAGCCTCGAAAGGCTCCGCGTGGTGGTGATCACGACCGACTCGCCCGGCCGCGTCGAGGGCTTGATCGAGTCCCTCCGGCAGGCTCGGCGCGAAGCGGGGTGGGCGACGCCAGGGCGCGGCCCTCGGCTCGAATTGCTCTGCGTAGAGAACGACACTCAGAGCGAGGTCGTGCGCGCGCGACGGCGGTACCTCGCTGCGGTTCCTGACGAGGAGATCGCCGTCACGGTGCTCGAGGTCTCACCAGAGC
>JAEYZO010000152.1 GCA_023428035.1 Pseudomonadota bacterium
CACGGGCCCACCGCCGCGACCCGCTCGCACCGCCGCGGCGTAGTCACGCCGCGCTGGCGATCCGCCGCGTAGCGCGCGAGCGCCTCGCTCACAGCCCCGCCCGCGCCCGCACCCTCGCCCCCTGCGCCCGCGCGTCAGAGAGCACCTGCTCCTCGTCCATCGTCGTGAGCTCGCCGTGGCGCACCAGCACCCGGCCGTCGACCAGCACGTGCCGCACGTCGCCCGCGCGCGCCGCGTAGACCACCCGCGCGTCAGGGCCCCCGCCGGGCTCGCAGTGCAGCCGCGTGAGGTCGACCACCGCGAGGTCCGCGCGCTTGCCCACCTCGATCGAGCCCACCTCGGCGTCGAGGCCCAGCGCCCTCGCGCCGCCGATGGTCGCCATGCGCAGCACCGTGCGCGCGGGCAAGGCCGTGGTGTCTCCCAGCCGCTTCGCGAGGAGCGCCGCGTGGCGCATCTCGACGAAGGCGTCGAGGTTGTTGTTGCACGGAGCGCCGTCGGCCCCGAGGCCCACCACCACGCCCCGCTTGAGCATCCGGGCCACCTTCGCCACGCCCGAGCCGAGCTTCAAGTTCGCGCTGGGGCAGTGGGCGACGCGCGTGCCCGCGCGGGCCACGCGACGCCGCTGCTCGGCGGTGAGCTGGACCCCGTGCGCGAGCACCGTGTCGGGCCCCGCGAAGCCCCACTCCTCGAGCGCGTCGACGTCGTCTCGGCCCAGAGCGGCCCGCACCGCGGCCTTCTCTCCAGGGTGCTCCGCGGCGTGGGTGTGCAGCGTCGCGCCCCGCTTGCGCGCGAGCGCCGCGGACTGACGAAAGAGCCCCTCGGTGCACGACAGCACGAAGCGCGGCGAGAACGCGTAGCGGAGCCGCCCCCCCTCGGCGCCGTGCCAGCGCTCGCAGAGCGCCTCGCTCTCGGCGAGGCTCGACTCGGTCGTCTCTCGCAGCCCCGCGGGGACGTCATCGCCCGCGTCCATCATCGTCTTGCCCGACACGGCGCGCATCCCCGAGGCGGCGAGCACCTCGAAGACGGCGTCGTGGTGGTGCACCGTGCCCATGTCGAGCACCGTGGTGGTGCCGCCCTTGAGCATCTCGGCCACGCCCAGCGACGCCGAGGCGCGGAGGGAGTCGGGGTCGTGCGCGGCCTCGAGGGGCCAGATGCGGGCCTTCAGCCACTCGAGGAGCGGCAGGTCGTCGGCCATCCCGCGGAAGAGCGCCTGACAGAGGTGGACGTGCGCCTGCACGAAGCCCGGGATCACCGCGCAGCCGCGGGCGTCGAGCACGCGCAGGGGAGACGCGGGGCGGTGCGACAGGCGTCGGGCCTCGTCGCCGACGGCCACGACGCGCTCGCCGCGCAGCAGCACGTCGCCGTCGAAGATCCGGTGGTGGGGGTCACAGGTGACCACCGTGCCTCCCCTCAAGAGCAGGTCCATCGCGCCCGGGATGGTGCCCCGCGCCACGCCCCGGGGTCTACCGAGACCGTCACCGCATGGACGCACCCGGGCACTTCCGGTAATGGGGGTCTCTGTCATGAAGCGCGCGACCTTGCTTGCCTGGGCGACGCTCGCGGCCTGCTCCGCCGAGCCCGAGCGATGGATCCCCGTCCGCGACAGCGGCACCAACAGCCGCGTCGACAGCGGGGGGCCCACCCGCTGCGACCCGGCGCAGATCTACTGCAACGGCAACGAGACCTACACCTGCGCCGAAGACGGCACCGTGCTCACCCGCCAGGCCTGCACCGGCGCCACCCCCGTGTGCGCCCCCGGCGTGGGCTGCCGCGTGTGCGTCCCCGGCGCGAGCCGCTGCGACCCGAGCAACCCCAGCCGCGCGCAGACCTGCGCCCCCGACGGCAGGAGCTTCAGCGACGGCGTCACCTGCGACGAGGCCGACGGCGAGCAGTGCGTCAGCGGCGCCTGCGTCTCCCGCTGCTCCGACAGCGCCCTCGGCCGCTCGTACCTCGGCTGCGACTACTGGCCCACGGTCACCGCCAACGGCGCGCTCGACCCGAACTTCACCTTCGCCGTCGTGCTCTCGAACCCGCAGACCTACGCCGTGCGGGCCACCATCACCGGCGGGGCCCTCACCACCCCGCTCACGGTGAACCTCACCCCCGGCGCCATCGAGACCGTCACCCTGCCCTGGGTGAACGACCTCGTGCAGTTCGACCCGCGCTGCGTGCCCGTCCGCGGCGGAGCCTGCCGCGGCACCGCCCCGCCGCCCACGTCTACCCTCCGCCGCGGGGGCGCGTACCACGTCCACACCAACGGCCCCATCGCCGCGTACCAGTTCAACCCGCTCACCTACGAGCGCCCCACGGGCTACTTCTCGTACACCAACGACGCCTCGCTGCTGCTCCCGCAGGGCGTCCTGCGCCAGCGCTACATCGTCTCGACCTGGCCCAACGTCTACTCCGGCGGAGAGACCTCCGGCGGCTTCGTCGCCATCACCGCGGTCACCGGCGAGTCCACCACCGTCACGGTGCGCCCCACGGCCAACGTCTCGGCCGGGCTCGGCGTGCCCTCCATCGCCCGCGGCGCGACGCGCGAGTTCTCCCTCCAGCCCGGAGACGTCCTGGAGCTCATCGGCGACGGCCCCGGAGACCTCACCGGCACCACCATCGAGTCGTCGCAGCCCGTGGCCGTGTACGTGGGCCACAACTGCACCACCATCCCTACGTCCCGGCCCGCGTGTGACCACCTCGAGGAGCAGCTCATCCCCAACGAGACCTGGGGCCGCGACTACCTCGACTCGGCGCTGCGCGACCGCGGCCCGACCATCCCCTCGATCCTCAGGGTGATGTCTCAGGTCGACGGCAACCAGATCACCTTCGACCCGCCCAGCGCGGGCCAGGCGCGCACCCTCAACGCCGGTGAGTTCTTCGAGTTCTCCTCGGTGAACCACTTCCGCATCCAGGGCAGCGGGGCCTTCCTCGTGACGCAGTTCATGGTGGGCCAGGGCCCCGCCACGGGCGGGGGCACCGGCGCGGGCGACCCCGCCATGGTCTTCGAAGTCCCCGTGCAGCAGTTCCGCAACAGCTACGACTTCTACGTCCCGGCGACCTACCCCACGAACTACCTCAACGTGGTGGCCCCCGAGGGCACGCAGCTCACCCTCGACGACGCGCCCTTCACCGGCACCCCCGATAGCGTCGCGGGCTTCAGCGTCTACGCCCAGCGCATCACCGCGGGCCCGCACCGCATCCGGTCGACCAACAACCAGGGCTTCGGCATCAAGGTCTACGGCATCGCCCCGTACACCTCGTACATGTACCCCGGCGGGCTCGACCTGCAGCTCATCACCCCGGGCTGAGCGCCTTGCCCAACCGCCCTGGCAGCCCGAAGCCCGCGAAGCCCGCAGCGCCGAACCGCCGCGGGAGCCCCGAGGCCGTCGCCAAGCGCCGCCTCGCGCGGAAGCTCAACCGACTGCTCACCGAGGGGAGCTCCACCGCCGCGGGAGACGGCCGCACCGAGCGACGTCGACGACGTCTCTTGAAGGAGCTCGAGCAGGGCGCCCGCGACCCCGGGAGCGGGCTCAAGCCCGTCGAGGTGCTCCAGCGCGTGCACGAGCTCCTGGAGCTGGGCGAGACCCCCGCGGCGCTCCGCAAGGTGGTGAAGCCCCATGCCCGCCCCGACGTGGACGTCGACGAGGCCCGCGCGCTCCTGCGAGAGATCCACGCGGCCTATGGCTTCCGCGAGGAGGCCTACGCCTTCATCGGCCTCCCTGACGAGGCCCTCGACGCGCTGAGGCCGCCGAGCAGCGACAAGCCCCGCAAGCGCAAGGGGGCCTAGAGCGCCCCGCACCCCCCGCGATGCCCCCGCAGGAACCCTACGCCCTCCACCCCCAGAACGACGTCCCCAGCGCCGAGGCCGTCGACGACCGCGCGCCCATCGCGGGCCTCGACGCCCCCGCCGCGCGCCCCTCCCGCTTCGGCGCGCTCAGCCACTGGATCGCCCCGGGCGTCGCGCTCGCCGTCGCGGTCTCGGTCACCGTCCGCGCGCACTGGCACTTCTTCGCCCCGTGGCCCACGCCCGTCAGCAACGACGAGGGCTACATCTCGGCCCTCGCGCTGAGGATGATCCACGGCCACTGGCTCCCCTACGTCGACGGCGTCTCGCAGCGCGGCCCGATCCTCTACTGGCTCACCGCCGCGGTGATGAAGCTCTTCGGCCAGCACTCCTGGGTGCCGATCCGCGGGCTCGCGCTCGCCCTCGGGCTCTCGACCCTGGGCTGGGTCTTCGCCCTCACCGCGGAGCTCTCATCGCTCTTCGGCGCGGGGCTCGCGGTGCTCTTCGCGACCTACTTCCTCTCGTACGAGCTCAACCCCTGGGACGGCGTCGGCCTCAACGGCGAGGTCCTCGCCGCGCAGTTCGTGCTGGCGGCGTGGTACGCCACGGCGCGCGCGCAGCGCTCCCCCCGCGGAGAGCGCGGCCCCGCCACGCGCAGGCTCGGCTGGGTGACCGCGGCGGGCGCCCTCTCGGCCTGCGCGGGGCTGAGCAAGCAGATGTCGCTCGCGCACACCGGGCCGCTGGTGGCCTGGCTGCTCCTCGGCCGCGCGCACGAGGAAGACACCCTGCGCGACCGGCTGCGCCTCTGCGCGCGCTTCGCGCTGGGCTTCGTCACGCCCTACGCCCTGGTGGTCGGGCTCTACGCCGCGACGGGTCACCTGCGGGAGTTCGTCTACTACTACCAGCGCTACGGCCGCGACATCTTCATGGCCCCGCTGACCCTCGAGGTCTTCCGCGGAAAGGTCCGAGAGCAGGTCGACAAGTACCTCATCGGCGTCACCGCGGTGACGACCCTGGGCCTCGGCGTGCTCGCCTCGACGGTGCGGCGCGTCGTCGACGAGCGCGGCCCCTGGGTCGACCGCCTGCGCCGCGACGCGCCCGCGCTGGTGACCCTCGCGCAGGTGATGGCCGCGGCCCTGGGGGCCTGCTTCACGGGGAGGTTCTTCCCGCACTACTTCGTGCAGGTGTTCCCGGCGGCGGCGGTGATGGCGGGGGTCGCCGCGGGGCACCACTTCGACCTGCGCGCGCGGCGATGGAAGGGCGCTCTCGCCGGCGCGATGGTGCTGGTTCTGGGCGCCTCGGCGCTCCTCGGGGTGGGCGCGTCGGCCCTCGCGCGCAACGTGAAGACCCGCAGGGAGAGCGACCGCTGGTACCAGAACCCCCACGAAGACCCGGTGGTGCGCTACGTGGTCGAGCGCACGCAGCCGGGCGACAAGGTCTTCGTGTGGGGCTTCAGGGCCGAGACGCACGTCTCGTCGGGGAGGCTCCCCGCCTCGCGCTTCGTCTACTCGGTCTACCCCTCGGGGGTGGTGCCGTGGTTCCCCTCGACCCGCGCCGAAGAAGAAGCGCGGCAGGTGCCCGGCTCGCGCCAGCAGCTGCTGGAGGACCTCGAGCGCGAGCGCCCGGAGCTGGTCATCGACGCGGGCCGCTCGATGAGCGGGCGGTACATGTACAACTACCCCGCGCTGCGCCGGTACCTCGACGAGCACTACTGCTTCATGCGCTACGTCGACGGCGAGCCCGTGTACCGACGCAAGCGCGGCGACCACTGTCCGCCCGCTGACTATTGAAGTCCTTCACTACGGTGACAGGCTACGTCACCCGTGATGTTGACCGTGAATTGCCGCGTCGCTACGGTGGCCGTCGACGGGGGGCCCTCCACCCTCCACGCAAAGGAAGCGGCGTCATGGCTGAAGGACTCAACAAGGCGATGCTCATCGGCAACCTCGGCGCCGACCCCGAGCTGAGGTTCACGCAGAACAACCGTCCGGTGCTGAAGTTCCGCATCGCGACGACGGAGTCGTACGTCGACCAGAACAAGGCCCGGCAAGAGGTCACCCACTGGCACAACATCGTGGTGTGGGGCCCCCGGGGCGAGGCGCTGTCGAAGTACCTGCACAAGGGCAGCAGGGTCTACATCGAGGGCCGCATCGAGACGCGCTCCTACGACGACCAGCAGGGCGTGAAGCGCGTCGCGACCGACATCGTGGCGAACCAGATCCTGCTCCTCGACGGGCGCCCCGGCGGCGGCGGTGAGGGCGGCGGTGGAGGCGGCGGGGGCTACAGCGGCGGTCGCAGCAGCGGCGGCGGCGGTGGCTACGGCGG
>JAEYZO010000311.1 GCA_023428035.1 Pseudomonadota bacterium
GCCCGCCCGCGCCCTGCCTCTCCATCGCGCCGAGGCCCCCGTTGCCTCCGCCGCCCGCGCCGCCCGCGCCGCCCGCGCCTCCCGGCGCCACGGTCACCTGCTCGCGGTGCCTGCACCTCAACCCCTCGCGCGTGGCCTACTGCCTGAGCTGCGGCGACGACCTCCGCGCGCCGACGCCCGCTGCGCAGCAGGGATCCCCCCGCGGCGTTCCCCAGTCGCCCATCGAGGCGCCGGGGAGCGACCCCTACCCCGAGCACGAGCTCCGCTGGATCACCGCCCGCGGTCGCGGCGCGTTGGACCTCGTGTTCCTCGTCGACGCGACGGGCTCCATGGGCTCGTACATCCACGAGGTGAAGACGCACCTCCTCGCGCTCATCGACGCGCTCAAGGGCTCACCCCTCTGCCGCAGCCTGCGGCTCGGTCTGGTGGCCTACCGCGACCACCCGCCGCAAGACAGCACCTACGCCAGCCACGCGGTCGCGCTCACCGAAGACGTCGCCGCGATCCGTCGCGAGGTCGACGCGCTGCAGGCCTCGGGCGGCGGCGACGGGCCCGAGTCGGTCACCGACGGGCTCTTCGACGTCGTGCGGCTCGACTGGAGGCCCGACGCCGCCAAGGCCGTGGTGTGGTTCGGCGACGCGCCGCCGCACGGGGTCGAGCCGCGGGGAGACGCCTTCCCCGAGGGGTGCCCCTGCGGGGAGCACTGGTTCGCGCAGGCCGAGAGCTGCCGCGAGATGGGCGTGGCGGTCTACGCCATCGGGTGCCTGCCGGGGCTGCGGGGCTTCGCGGGCGCCGAGGCGGTGTTCCGTCAGGTGGCGCGCACCACGCGGGGGATGTTCCTGCCCCTGCGCGAGGCGACGATGCTGGTGCCGCTGATCGCGGGGGCCGCGGTGAGCGAGCTCGACCGGCAGCGCGTCGACGAGCGCGTGGCCGACCTCGTCGAAGCGTGGAGCGCGCAGCTCGCGGCCACCGACGAGGCCGAGCGCGTGCGCTGGATCACCGACGCCCTGCGCCGCGAGGGCGTGCGCGCTCGGGGCATGGACTTCGACGAGTCCTCGACGGCGCCCTCGCCGCAGCGCTTCAGGGAGGTCACTCAGGCCGACGTCTCCGGCGCCCTCGACCGGCTGCGCATGGCGGGCCGGGCGGCGGTGTAGCGTGGGGCGCGCGGCCCCCTGCCCGTGCTCGTCGGGCCTCGCGTACGACCGCTGCTGCGGGCCCTACCACCGCGGCGAGCGCGCGGCGCCCGACCCGCCCGCGCTCATGCGCTCTCGCTACAGCGCCTTCGCCCTCCGCGAGGCGGAGTACCTCCACCGCACGCTGCACCCCGAGCACGAGGACCGTTCGCGCCTGAAGGATGTGGTCCTGCGGTCGATCCGCGAGTCGGCCTCGCGCCATCGGTACCCGGGGCTGCGGGTGATCGACCACGAGGGCCCCGACGAGGGAGGGATCGCGCGGGTGCTCTTTCACGCGAGGGTCTTCGAGAAGGGCCGCGACCGGTCGTTCGTGGAGCTGTCGGACTTCGCCCACGACGGCGAGGGCTGGCGCTACCTGCGCGGCGAGGGCCTCCCCCTGGCGGCGAGCGCGTCGCCGCCGGAGGGGATCGCGGCCTTCAGGCTCGCGCTCAGCTCGCGGGGATGACGACGTAGAGGGTGCGGCGCTCGAGGCCCACGCCGTCGCCGGTGAAGAGCAGCGAGGCGACGAAGACCTGGTCGCCCGCGGCGGCGGGGACGAAGTCGTTGCGGAGCACGAGGTTGTAGAAGACCCGCGTGTCGCGGGCGACGTCGTGGAAGACCGCGCCCTCGCGGCGGGCGTAGCCCGCGGGGGCCTCGGGCGCGCCGCGGAGGGAGTTCACCGCGCGCACGAAGTCAGCGGTGGTGCGGCCGGTGGGGAGGCGCGTCTCGGCGGTGTTCGCGAGGACGCGCGCGGCGATGTCGGGGGTGCCGGCGCCCGCGATGGCGCCGACGGCGGCGACGATCTGGTCGGCGGTGCTCGCCGCGGAGCCACGGAACGAGAGGGGCTGGCCCATCGCGTCGACGGTGTCGGTGGCGGTCGAGAGGGCGCGGCTGTTCGTCAGGTGGGTCCCGGAGCCTACGTCGACGCCGATGTAGCGAGCGTCGCGGCGCTGCATGGCGGTGACGAGGTCGCCCCAGAGCGGGGCCATCGGGGTGCCAGTGTAGAAGTTCGGCTCGCCCGGGCCGTTGTGGGTGTCGGCGTCGGAGTAGGCGATGAACACCGGCGTGCGGCCTGGGCGGAAGCACGACCAGCCGTAGGCCGTCGCGTCGCCTCCGCAGTCGGCGGCGGTCGCGTCGCGGTTGTTCACCCCGCCGTAGGTCGAGAAGGCCCTGCCCTCGAGGAGGGCGTAGAGCGCGGGGGTGAGCGCCTCGGGGGCGTCTCCGCCGCCCGCGGCCGAGAGGGTGTTGATCGCGCTCTGCACGAGGTTGATGTCCCCGGCGAGGCGCTGCCTGAGGCGGAAGGCGTAGGCGCCGCTCTCGCCGCTCGCGCCGTTGGCGAAGTCGCGGTAGTCCGCGAGGCCGAAGTGCGCCTCGGGGCTCAGGTTCCGGACGCGGAGCATCAGGGCGCCGATGCCCGCCCGCAGCTCGGTGATGGTGACCCCCATGGAGCCGGTGGTGTCGACGACGAACATCACGTCGACGGGCACCGCGCGGTTCAGGTACGAGACCTCGCGGTTCACCGCGCCGCCGCCGTCGGTGCGGTAGGGGACCTCGACGACCTCGCCGCTGGGGCGCGAGCTCGCGAGTCGGGGGTCGGTGCCCGCGACGCGCTCGACGAGGTCGCTCGCGCCGTCGCCGTCGGAGTCGCGCCGGCAGGGGTCGGTGCCCGCGGCGCGCTCGTCGACGTCGGAGATCCCGTCGTCGTCGCCGTCGCCGTCCATGTCGCAGGCGGTGCACACCCCGGCGGAGCAGCTCTGCCCCGCGGGGCAGGTCGCTCCCGTGGTGAAGCCGAGGCCGTCGGGGTTGCAGGTGCGGATCTGCGTCGCCGTCGCGCAGCTCACGGCGCCGGGCGCGCACACCCGGGTCATGCAGCGCCCCGCCACGCAGGACTCGTTCATCGCGCAGGAGCGGGTGGTCTCGGCGGAGCCTCGGGCGTCGCACTCGCGCACGCGGGTGAGGTCGACGCAGGTGGCGGCGGTGGGCACGCACACCCTCGGGCGGCAGAAGTTCTCGGCGCCGCAGTACTGCGCCCCGGAGCAGTCAGTGTCCGCCACGCAGTCGACGCACACGCCGCGGGTCGTCTCGCAGACCTGGCCCCGGGCGCTGCACTCTCGCGACGACGTGCACGCGGTGACCGGCGCGCAGGCGTTGGAGCGGCAGCGCTGGTCCGAGGCGCAGTCGACGTCGCCGAGGCACTCGACGCAGAGCCCGCGCATGGTGTCGCACACGAGCCCCATGCAGGTGCGGGAGCTCACGCAGGCGGCGGCGGTGACGCAGCGCTGCGCGACGCAGGCTTGATTCATCCCGGCGCACTGGGAGCCGGTGAGGCACTCGACGCAGACGCCGCGGGTGGTGTCGCAGACCTGGCCGCCCGCGCAGTCGGCGGAGCCGCGGCAGGTGGCGCCTCCGTCGGCGGGGGGAGCGTCGACCGCGGGGGCGTCGGTGGTGGGGGTGTCTACCGTCGGGACGTCCACCGCGGGGACGTCTTCAGCGGGCGCGTCGACCGTCGGGACATCCACCGAGGGGACGTCGTCCGTGGGGACGTCCACCGCCGGGGTGTCGTCGCCGCTGGGAACGTCCACCGCGGGGGCGTCGGTGGTGACCGCCGCGTCGCCCGCGTCCGTCGCTCCGGGGGGGTTGATCACCAGGGGGCTCCCGCAGGCCGTGAGCGCGAGCGAGAGCGCAAGCAAGCACCGTCGATGTCCAGTCATGGCCGCGGACGATACTGCGACGGCGCGCCAGAATCGACGCCGCAGCGGAGCACCCGTCACCCGCCAGGCCACCGCTCGTGAAAGCCCCGGTGCGCGGCTGCGTCTTCGAGCGCCTCGTCCCCGCGCGCCGCGAGCTCCCCCGCGGGGTACCCGCTCGCCACCGCGGTGACGGTCACCGTCTCTCCGTCCACCGCGAAGAGCACCCTCCACGAGCGCACCGAGATGCGCATGGCGTCGCCCCAGCGCTCCACCCTGCGGTACGGGTGCGCCGTCGGGTCGCGCGAGAGCACGGGCTCGACCACCGCCCGCAGCTCGACCCCGTGGGTCTCCTCCAGCCACTCGGCCTGGGTCTTCGCGAGGGGTGACCACTCCACGGTGAAGCGCGTGGCCGCGCCCGCTTCGTCGTCGCGCACGACCGCGTCGAGCCACCCCGCCCGCGCGTCGGGTCGGGCCTCGGCGTAGGGGAGGTAGGGCTTGAGGTCCAACACCGGCGTGCCGTCGAGGAGGTCGAGGTCCGCCACGTCGATGGTTCGCCCCCGAACCTTCAGCACCCGCGCGAGGGAGAGCCCGATGGGGTTGGGCCGGTGGGGCGAGCGCGTCGCGAACACGCCCCGGCGCACCCGCGGCCCCCGCGGCGGGAGCACCTTGGGCCGCCAGTTGTCGTTGCGGTGAAACCACGAGACGACCCAGACGAAGTCCATCCCGTCGAGGTCGCTGAGGGCGGCCTCGTAGTTGTGCTTCGGGAACAGCACGACGCTCGCGGGGTGCAGCGCCCCCGCCTCGGGCTGCCTCGGGGCGCGGTAGCGCTCGGAGTGGGTCGAGCGCACGACGCCGATGGGGCGGAGGGTGAGCGCGGTGTCGTCGGTGACCTCCCAGGGGCCGCGGTCGCTGCGTCGGTGCGTCACGGCGCGCGAGGATACGCGACGGCGTTGACCGCGCGGGGCGTCGGGGCGTCACATGGCGCGATGCTCGCGTCGATGCGCCTCCCTCCCGCTCCCCTGCTCACGGCGGTGCGCGCCGCGGCGCAGGCCCCCCCGACGGACCTCGCGGGCTTCGCGGCGCTGCGCGAGGCGCTCAGCGAAGACCCGCTGCAGATGCGCGGGGTGGAGTCGCTCCTCGCCGACGAGCCGGGCTTCGCGCAGAGGTTCGCGTCGCGGATCGTCCCGTCGATCCTCCAGCGGGCGGCGTCGCTGCAGTTCTCCCCTGCCCCGCGCTACCTCCTCCAGTGGAGGCCCGGGGGCCTGGCGATCCCGCGCTCGCAGGTGGCGGCCATCGTGGCGCACGCGATCCTCGGGACGCTCCCGGAGCAGCACTTCCCGCAGCAGGAGTTCCCGCGCGGGGGCTTCGCGTGG
This sequence comes from Pseudomonadota bacterium, assembly GCA_023428035.1. GTDB lineage: Bacteria > Myxococcota_A > Polyangia > Polyangiales > JAEYZO01. Next base: position 5,236 of record JAEYZO010000311.1, read on the forward strand.
CTGCTCGGCAGCACCAGCCTTTCGGACGTCGCCAAGCTCCGGTGCGTGCTGCACTGGTTCGACCGGCTGCTCGACGACGAGCCGAAGGGCTCGCTGGTGATCGAGCGCGACGTGACGCGCACGCCCTACACCGCGATGGAGTGGGCGATGTCTCCCGCGCCGCTCACCGACGTCGAGGTGGTGGACGCGGGCGGGATCGAAGACGCCCACGGGTGCCTCCAGGTGGATTTCGCCAACCGCTTCCTGGGCGGGGGGGTGTTGCGCCGCGGGTGCGTGCAGGAGGAGATCCGCTTCGTGGTGTACCCGGAGCTTCTGGTGGGGATGTACCTCTGCCCGATGATGCGCTCCAACGAGGCGATACGGATGCGCGGCGCGGAGCGCTACAGCGACTTCACGGGCTACGCCCGGGGCTTTCGCTTCGCGGGGGATTTCACCGACGGGTCTCCGCGTGGGGGCGACGGCGCGCCGCTCACCGAGCTCGTCGCCATCGACGCTCGCGACTACGGCAAGTCGATGGACCCGACGGTGCAGTTCGGGTCCGAACAGATCCTGCGGGAGATGAACAAGGCCCACGTGGGCTTCGGCGCGACGCGTCGGTCGAAGCGGCCTCCCATGGTCGCGACGGGGCACTGGGGCTGCGGGGCCTTCAACGGTCACCACCAGTTGAAGGCCGCGGTGCAGTGGCTGGCCGCGTCGGAGGTGGGGGCTCCCTTGCGGTACTACACCTTCGGCGACGCGAAGGCGGGCGACCTCGCGGGCTTCGTGGCGTGGGCGAAGAAGGACCTGGTGACGGCGGGGGGCTTGTACCGACGGGTGCGCGCGGCGGCCGACGCGGTGCCCGTGGGCGGCGACTGGCGGGGCCCGTGGTTCTTCGACGAGGTGATGGGATAGGGGGATCGTTCGGCGTCGACCTCTCCCCCGAACCCCTCTCGCAACGTGCGACGGGGCCGTGGGCCCTCACCCCCGAACCCCTCTCGCAACGTGCGACGGGGCCACGAAAAAAGGCCACGAACGCCGGGCCATCGTCTCCGTGCCCACAGCCACCCACACTTCTGACGAATGCAAAGTCCGGTCACGGAGGAGGGGCGGGGGGTGGAGGCCGATCGGAACCAATCACCCTCGCAAAGCGGCAACACTGACCCGCGGTTGGTCTCAGGCGTGCCGCAGCGCCGCCTCGACGCGCGCGAGCTCTCCCCTCGTCGCCGCCTGCTCGCGCAGCCTCGCGAGGCTCGCCCTCCCCGTTGCGCGCGACGCGGGGTGCGCCCGCGCCACCCGCTCGACGGCGTCGACCACCTCGCTCCAGCCGTCGATCGCCAGCCGCTCGCGCGATGAGCACGCGAGCGCCACCAGCGGGGCCATCGCCTCGGCGCCGAGCTCGCGCTCGATCATCACCGCGAGCCGCGCCGAGACCCACGACACCCGCGACAGCGCCTCGTCGTCGGTGGCGTCGAGGCCCGCGACCACCTCCGCCGCCGTGAGCGGCGACTCGAGCCACTCGCCCGCCCGCGGTGACGCCCGCACGGGCTCGCGCGTCGCGAGCTGCGCGAGCATCCACCGGAGCAGCGCGCGACCCACGCCGTCCTCCGCGGGGGGAGCGGCGAGGTCCTCTCCGTAGAAGGCCGTGGAGAGCCCGGCCCGGCGGCGGTAGCGCTCCCCGAGCGCGGGGAGGAGACACGGCGCCCAGAGCCCGTGACGGTCAGCGACCCCACACGCGACGGTGACGTCGGCGGCGGTGATGGAGGCGTAGTCCATGCGCGGCCCGAGGAGGCCCGCCGACGCGGTGGTAAAGGGCGCGGGGAGCGCGTTCCCGTTGGGGTAGACGAGGTGCGTCGCCCAGGCCTTCGCGAGCGAGGCGGCGAGGTCGCTCTCGCGCCCGCGCGAGTCGATGTCGACGCTCACCCGCGTCGAGCGGCTGATGACCGAGACGGACTTCAACACGAAGCGCAGCCCCAGCTCGGCGCCGCAGCGGTTGGCGAGGGCGACGCGCTCCGCGAGGTGACGTCGCAGCGGAGCCTCGGCGGGCGGGAGCTTTCGCGGGATGGTCCTCGCCGTCTTCAGCTCGACGACGTGCTCTCCGTGCCACGGGAGGAAGAAGGCCGCGCCGTTGGCGACGCAGAGCTCACCCGGATAGCGCCCGTCGTCGGGGTCGATGGCGTAGGCGGCGGTGCGGGCTCCGTCGTCGTCGAAGGCCGCGACGGAGGTGTCGTCGAGCTGCGCGACGAGCCCGCTCTTGAAGCCAGCGTCGCGGGCTACAGGGCCGAGGCCCTGAAAGGTCCACGCGGCGCGCACGCGGTCGGTGATCCTCGCCACGCCCACCTCTCCGGTGAGGGGCGAGGCGCCCACGATGAACTCCGGGGGGAGGAGCGTGACGGCCACGTCGCGGGGTCGCACCACCGGCACCTGCGCCTGCACCTCGACGCGCTCGCCGTGGCCGAGGCCCGCGCGGACCACGCAGCCCGACGGGGCGTGGAGGACCATGAACGCGTAGCGGAGCTGCGCGAAGACGTCGCGGTCGAAGGGCTCGGCGGGGCCGGAGCCCAGGTAGAGGACGTCGGTCCTTGCGCCGTGGAGATCGATCGGCTCTCGGCGCTCGGGCTCGTCGTGGAAGACCAGCGCGAGGCCCTCGCCCTCACGCGCGAGGGTGAGGGCGCGGTTGGAGTAGGGGTTGAGCCCCGTGGAGTCGTCGGTGAACACACGGAGCGAGGGGTCGCGCGCGAGGGTGTCGGCGGAGAGGAGGTCGTAGTGGCCGGTCTCGTGGGCGAGGATGTGCTCCCCGTCGACGGACACGCTCAGGGGCGCCCACGCGGGGGAGGGTCGCTTGCGGTCGGTCTTGACCTTGTTGGGGAGCGCGACGCGGGTGAGCCCCCACGCGTCGTGGATGAACAGTCGCTTGCCCTGCGGGGTGATGACGAACATCGCCGGGTCAGTCCGCGCACATGACGCGCACGCGGCCTACGCGCAGGGGCGCCTCGGTCATGGCCGCGGCGAAGGCCCTCGCGGCGCGCTCGGAGTCGAAGACCACCGTCGCGACCATGGCGCCGCCGTTCGCTGGGAGCGAGGGCGGGTACGCGTCGCCGACGGCGGGGGAGCAGTTCGCCTCTCCCAGCGACATCGGGACGTGGAGCGCGGTGGCCTGCTCCATGAGCGCCGAGAGGGCGGGGGACGCGCCCGCGGCGCCC
>JAEYZO010000344.1 GCA_023428035.1 Pseudomonadota bacterium
CCGCCGCCCAGGGGCCTCCGCCTCTCGTCGGTGCCGGGCCAGCGGAGCGAGCCCGCCACCTGCTCGGGGGCACCAGCACCTCGCCGTCGTCGAAGAGCTTGAAGCTCAAGAGCGCGTGCAGGAGCGAGAGGTGCCTCGCGTCGACGCTCTCGGGGTGCGCGGCGACGTAGCGCTCGTCGAAGAGGTAGTGGCCCTCGACCACGCCGCCGTCGCGCACGATCACCCACTGGAGGAGGTGCGGCTCGCGCCGGTGCAGCGAGCCCTCGGGGGGCTCGGGCCAGGCCCCGCGGTGGGCTTCGAGCAGGGGCTCGACGGGGTCGACCGCGCGGACGATCAGCGCGACGCGGCGCGTGGGCCCCGCGGAGACGTCAGCGTCGGGCCGAGGCGAGGCCATGCGCGCTCCCCGCGGGCCGGGTCGAGGGGCGGCGGTTGAGCACCCCGCCGAAGGCCGCGAGGGCGCCGAGGCCGAGGAGGGAGTACGAGATCCCCGCGACCCAGGCGGTGCCCGAGAAGGTGGTGTGCAGAGACGATGCCTCGACGGCGCGGCCGAAGAGGGGAGACGCCGCGGCGAAGAGGAGACGTCTCCCCATGCCCTCGATGGAGAGGAGCGTGGCGCGGTCGCGGGGGCTCTCGATGGAGCGGTTGAGCATCGCGCGCATGAGGGGAGAGAAGAGCCCGAAGGCGCTCGCGAGGAGCACCATGGTGACGGTGCAGTAGACCGGGCGGTCTTCGCCCATGAGGGCGTAGGCGGCGACGAGGGCGAGGGCGAGGGCCGGGGCGAGCACCCGCGCGCCGACGCGGGCGATGAACCAGCCCGAGGAGCCCGCGACCACCACGGTGCCGACCTCCTTGGCGGCGGCGAGGAGGCCCATGGTGAGCACGGTGTGGCGCAGCCAGTCGCCGCGGAGGTGAGACTCGAGGTGGGGCTGGTCGGCGAAGAGAGAGAGCCGCAGGAGGACGAAGCTCACCGCGCCGAAGGTGACGAGGGTGAGGAGCCGGGCGTTGTCGCGGAGGGTGCGCAGCGCGCGGAGGAGGTGGTCGCGCACCTGGCCGTCGTGGAGGACCTTTCCCTCGGGGAGAGCGAGGGCGATCACGCCTGCGACGGCGGTGGTGAGCGCGGTGAAGACGAAGACCCCCGCGGGGTGCACGTACTGGTAGATCAGCGCGCCGAGGAGCACGGCCACGAGGTTGCCGAGGCCCTTGGCCGCGGTGCTCCAGCCCTCCCAGCGGGCGTAGAGGCTGTTCTGGCCCTGCGCGACGAGGTGGTCGTAGAGGTACGCGCTGTCGGCGCCCGAGGAGAGGGACATCGAGAGGGCGCAGAGGGCGTTGGCGAGGGCGAAGGCCCAGAACCCGCGGCCGAAGATGAAGAGCGCGCAGGCGAGAGACATCGTGAAGGCCCCGGCGCTCATCGCGACGCGGCGGCCGTTGCGGTCGGCGAAGGCCCCGGTGGGGACCTCGAAGGCCACCGCGGCGATGCAGAAGACCACGTTGAGGTCGAAGACGTCGGCGACCGAGAGGCCGCGGCGCTGGAGGTAGTAGACCTGGAAGGGCGCGAAGGCCCAGGTGAGCGCGAGCGTGCGGTACGCGAGGTACGCGCCGAGCGCGCTGCTCTGGAGCCGTTGCCACATCGGTGCGGGGCCGATCCTACGCAGCGGAGGCGGCGGTCCAACTTCCGCGCAAGCGCCCGCTGACGGTGAGGACGACCCTAACACGGTCTCCGCGCGACCTCGGAGCTCCGATCGCGCGGGGTGACCGCGGTTGTGTAGCCAGGGATGGGCCTATGGCGCGAAGGGTGCGGTCACGCCCCCGGTGGGCGCAGACCCGGCGCGGGCGTCGGGCTGGCAGGTGGTGCCCCGGCTCAGCACCCCCGTGCAACGAAAGGCGAAGAGCCCGTCGGCCCGCCGCGCGTGGCGGAGGTTGGGGACCATGTCCATCACCGACATGATCCGCCCGGCCTGCTCGCTCTTGTTGCGGTACACGTCGGTCAGGCGAAAGCGCACCCCGAGGTTGAGCGCGCTCTCGCCCATGTTCTGCCGGAGGTTGATGCCTCCATCCATCTGCAGGTCGAACTCCTCGGAGTGCGACGACACCCGCTGGAGGGTCGCCAGCCCGCGGCGGATCTGCACCTCGGCCCTGAGCGTGCCCGCGTTGATGCGCTCGATGGTCACGCCGCCGAACTGCGGGATCTGGAACTGCGCCTGGCCGTCTCCCACCGTGAGCCGGTTGGCCGTGAGCGACACGTTCCCCTCGGCCTCGCGCACCTGCCCCTCGGGCAGCTCGAGGGAGACCTCGCCCGAGAGGGTGCCCCCGAGCGGCAGGCCCACGGCGGACACCAGCGGCCCCACCTGCCCGGTGCGGATGTCGGTGAGCTCGAGGTGGAGCGAGCGCAGGCCGGGTGTGGTCCCCCCGAGCGCGACCGAGGCGGTGCCCTCGATGTTCCCCCCGAGGCCGTCGACGTCGAAGCTCAGCGAGAGCCGCTGGGCGATGAGGGCGAAGACCGAGACGTGCACCTTCGCGCGCTCGATCACCGTGCGGGTCGGCCGGTCGTTGGGGTTCGTCGGCAGCGACGTGATCACCACGTCGTCGAGCTGCAGGCCCGGCAAGAAGGTCGGCGAGAGCTTGCCGATGGAGAGCTCCATGTTCGAGGGCGTGACCCGCCCCGCGGGGGAGACCCGGGGCGCCTCGACCGCGGCCACCATCGACTCCTTCAGCCGGTCGTAGGGGAAGGTCACGTACAGGAACAGCAGGAAGAAGAACCCGAAGAAGACGGGGTAGCCGATGACCCGCAGGAGGATCGGCCGCAGGGCGAGGAGGCGCTCCTTCATCGCCGGTTCTCCCCTTCGCCTCGGTCGTTGTTGGTGGCGGTGGTCGCGCCGCCGCCCGCGCCGCGCGCGGCGGTGGGCGCGGCCTGGTCCCAGGTGGAGATCACCATGTCGTCGACGTCGTAGCGGTTGGCCTCGCCGAAGCGGCGCCGGATGCGGATCGAGGTGATCGCCACGGGGAAGTCGGCGCTGTCGATGCGGTCCATGAAGTCCGTGAGGGCCTCGAGGCTCACCTGCCGGAGGCGGATCGACACCGAGCGCTCGACGAAGCGCCGCCCCGAGGGCGTGGGCGGTCGGTCCTGCGCCTCGGCCACCTGCACGTTCGCCTGCCGCGCTTGAGACTCCACGAAGCTCGTGAGCGCCGGCGCCCGGCTGCGGTACCGCGCGAGGAGGGCCTCTCGCCGCTGGTTGCGCGCCGCGATGCGCGGCCTCGCCCGCTGGATCAAGCGCAGCGCGTCGACGGTGTCGGCCCGCTCCTGCTCGATCGCGTCGAGACGTCTCCCCGACCACACCCAGAAGCCCAGCAGCGCCAGCGAGAGGAACACCCCCGCCAGGCCCAGCAAGAGCCTCCGCTCCCGCGGTGACAAGCCCGCGAGGGCCGTCTGCACGCCGCTAAGCCCCGCCGCCACGACGCTCCTCCGTGTTGGTTGACCCGCTCGAACCGTTGGCCCCCTCGCCCGGCCGCGCCCGGTCGCGCTGCGGGTCGGGGCACCTGAAGTCGATGTCGAGGGTGTACTTCTGCCGGTTGTCGGGGCTCGTGGTCACGCGCCCCGGTCGCACGTTGGTGAAGCAGGGCCACTGTTGAAGGGCCTCGACGACCTTGTCGCGGTCCGCGAGGCTGTCGACCACGCCCTGGATCTGCACGTGCTCGCCGCGCACGTCCAGCTGCTCGACGTCGTGGCGCACGTCGGGGGTGATCCGCGTCGAGAGCACCCCCACGACGTCGTAGGCGTCGGCCCCCGGGAGGGGGTCGACCACGTCGTCGCCGCCCTCCCCCCGCGCGAGGGCCATCGCCCGGTCGGGGTCGTCCACCGCCTCGCGGAAGACCTCCTGGGTCACGGCCGTGAGCGTGGTGCGAAGACGGTTCCGCTCCTGCACGAGGCCCTGGTAGCGCGCGTAGGTGGCGATGCCCCAGAAGAGCACCACCGACGAGGCCGCGGCGATGAGGTAGGGCGCCCGCTCGCGCAGCACCTGCGCGCTCCCCGCGACGGCCAGCGGGCCCTTGCGGAAGTCCAACCGCTTCGCGCGCCCGAGGCCCCGCACCGCGAGGGCCACCGCGAGGGGGTAGTGCCAGAACGCCGCCTCGTCGACGCTCGCCGCGTGCTGGATCATCCCCCCCTGGAGCCAGTTCACCGCGTCTTGGGGCAGCCCCGAGCCCGCGAGCACCGCGGGGAAGATCACGTTGGCCTCGTCGCCGCAGAGGTACGCGTTCACCGGGGGGTCGCCGCCCTGCGCCTGCCACGCCGCGAGGGTCTGCCGCACGCCGCGCTCCTGAGCGTCGGGGGTCGAGAGGTTGCCCAGGGTGCGCGCGAAGTGCACCACCCCGTCGCGCAAGACCACCGCCTCGGCGCGCTGCTCCGTCGCGTAGAGCAGCAGCACGGGCCCCGGCGCGCGCAGGCTCGGCACCTCGGCCGAGAGCTCGCCCAGGGCCACCGACGCGACGCCGAGCTCCCTCGGGTCGAGCCCGCCCGCCTTGAGCGCCGTGAGAAAGCCCTCGGCCCGGTCGCGCATCACCGCCGCGGCGAGGAGCTCGACGGGGTCCCCCGCGCGCACCACCTGGGCGTCGACCATCGCGGAGTCGAGGTCGAAGGGCACCGCGCCCTCGAGCTCGGCCACCAGCGCCTTGTCTCCGCGGCGGTACACCGCCTTGGGG
>JAEYZO010000356.1 GCA_023428035.1 Pseudomonadota bacterium
CATGCGCGCCAAGTTAGTTCCCTACACGACGTGAACCGCCTGTAGCGCAGGGGTTTTCCGCCTCGTGCGAGCGCGAGTCAGCGGTCCGCGCTGTGTTTGGAGGAAGTCCGCCGCGGTCGCGGGGCGCCGGGAGCGTCGTGGCGTGGCGTCGGCGACGATGATGGCCGCGGCGGTGCTCGCGTGGCGACGCGCCCCGATGAGGTCGCGGTGGAACAGCGCCACGATCACCGCGATCAGTTGCGCTTGCGTGCGTTGCAGTGCGCGCGTCACCGCCAGAGGGCTCGGTGCGCCGCGCGTCGCAGTCGTCGGAGGCTCAGGGGGAAAAGTCCACGTCGACGGGCGTCGGCGTGGTCTGCGGCACCGCGGCGCTCTGGGCGACTTCGCCGTCGTCGTCGTCGACCGCGTCGCTGGCGTCACTCTCGACAGGCCTCGCGGCGCGGGCCAGTTCTCGCGAGAGCAGGTGCGCCAGCAGGCTGCCGTAGATCGCTGCCCGCAGCGTGTCGAGGTTGGACAGGCGCGACACCTCGTCGAGGCGGCAGCCGCCCTGCCAGTCCTTGAAGAGCAGCTCCACCTCCCAGCGGGCCGCGTAGATCTCGGCCACGTCGTGAGGGCTGAAGTGTTCGCGAGGGAGGTTGGTCAGGTAGTAGCGGTCCTGTCCGTCGGTGGGCACGCACACCACCCGCAGCACCGCGTCCACGCCGTCGCCCTCGAGCACCACGTCCAGATCGAGCGTGCCCCCGTGCTGCAACGCGGGCGACTGCGCGAGCACCTCGTCCAGACGGGCGAGCGCGCCGCGGGGACCGCGCGCCACCTCGTGGCGTTGGCCCTCGCCGTCGTACCAGGCAAGCACGCGCGGGTTGGCCTTGTCCTTGAGGCGCTGCGCGAAGAAGGACCCCGCGACGTGGGCGTCGACGGCGCGGGCGTAGTCGTTGTAGCCCAGGTCCCACAGGTACAGCGCTCCCGGCTGCCACACGGGGCGAAAGTGCGGCGCGTCGTGCGCGCGACCCTCGGTGGCCTCGATGCTCACCGCGGTCTGCGCGCGCACGCTGTAGATGGCGTGCAGTTTGAGCGCGGCCGTGGTGCCGCTGCCCGGCAGCGCAACTGCGAGAGCGCGGGCGAGCTTGAAGCAGGTCGAGTCGGTCAACAGCAGGTCCTTGAAGAAGGCCAGCCGTCCGCGCAGCGGGGCCATCACGGAGTCGGCCTCGCGCATCCACTGATTGAGAAGGTACAGAAGCACCGGAGCCGAGCGCCCCATGGCCTTTCGGAAGCCCTCGTCGGTGGCGTCGACGGTGGTGTGGATCTGCCGGTACAGGGCGAAGGCGTCTCGCACGCGTCCCTCGGCGTCGGAGCTTCTCGACAGCGCCGAGAGGATCACCGAGAGGACGACGACGCCGAGGTTGAACTGGCGGATGCGCTCCATGGCGCGCAGGTCCTCTGCGATGGCGGTGACGCGCACCGGGGCGAGGAACCACGCGAAGCGATCGGTGAGCGCCTCGGCCACACGCGCCTCCGCGGCGCGCTGCAACGCGAGCGGGTCGGTGCGGGGGCGCGACACAGACGGTCGGCGACGCGAAGAAGAGGGCTCAGTGCGGGAGTGCGCGCGGACGTGACGGTACGCCATGCCCCCGCTTCAACACCGGCTCGGGGGTGTTGGCGAATTTTTGACGAAGGGCGAGAAGGCTCAGGTCGCTAGCTCGGCGCGCATGCGCACGGGGCCTTGGACGCCGTGCGCAACAGCCTCGTGTCGATGGGCGGGGCGTGGGTTCTGGAGGTCGATCTACAATCGCTCTTCGACACGCTGGAACACCACCATGTGCGGCAGATGCTGAGTCAGCGGGTGCGTGACGGAGTGGTCACGCGGCTGATCGGCAAGTGGCTGAACGCGGGCGTGATGGAGTCCGGTGCGGTGACGCGCTCGGGCGAAGGCACCCCGCAGGGAGGGGTCATCTCTCCGCTGCTGGCGAACGTGTACCTGCACGTCGCGCTCGATGCGTGGTTCACGCGCGAGGTCCAGCCGCGACTGCACGGGCGCTCGACGCTCGTGCGGTACGCGGACGACTTCGTGATCGTGTTCGCCGACGAGGGCGACGCACGCAGGGTGTGGCAGGTGTTGCCCAGGCGCATGGCGCGCTTCGGGCTGACGCTGCACCCGGAGAAGACGCGGCTGGTGTGGGTCGGACCCGAGCGTGAGCCCGAGGGCGCGCGCGAGGACAAGCCTGCGCGAGGCATCGACTTCCTGGGCTTCACCGTGTTCTGGCGTCGCACGATGTCGGGTCGTCCGACGGTGCGCACGCAGACGCGGTCGAAGAGCCTGACGAAGGCGCTGGAGTCGATCCGTGCGTACTGCCGTCAGCACCGCCACGACCCGCTCGCCGAGCAGCACCAGACCCTGAGCCAGAAGGTCCGCGGGCACTACGGGTACTTCGGGCGACCGGGGAACTCGAAGGCGCTGTCACGGTTCCTCTGGGAGGTCCTCGGGATCTGGCGAGAGTGGCTCAGCCGTCGCTCCTCCAAGAGCGCGCTGTCGTGGGAACGCATGCGCGCCATCGGGAAGCGGTTCCCGCTGCCAACGCCGAAGATCACTCGGCTGAGGGTCACGTAGCGAGTCCGTGCATCGAGGAGCCGGATGCGCGAATCGCGCACGTCCGGATCTGTGGGAGCCCCGGGGGAGTGATCCCCCGGGGCCACCCGGCCGCTGCCGCGGCTGCACCCCAGGCAGGGGAGCCCCTCCTCGCTGCACGTTGAAAGGGGTGCTGTGAGCGACCTCGTCACGCCTCCGCGAGCTCGCGCGCGGCCGTCGCGAGCCTCGAGCGAAGCCCTCACTCCTCTACGCGCCGGGCCCTCTCGCGCAGGTCCGCCAGCCGCTCCGGCCAGATGCGCTCCGCGATCGCCGCCGGGAGCCCCCCTGTCGTCCCCGGCTCCTCCTCCGCGGGCGCCGCGAGCATCTTCGCGAGCACCTCGGGCCAGAACTCGTCGTTCTCCAGGTCAGGAACCCCCTCCGCCGCGTCGAGCTCCCCTCGCTGCGCGGCCTCGTCCTCCGCGCTCACCGGGCGCGCCGCGGCGCGCGCGCCCTCCTCCGCGAAGGCCCCCGTCGAGGTCACCGTCTGCTCGAAGACCACCCCGCGCGGGTCCCACGTGCCCACCACCACCGCCGGGCGCTCCCCCGCGACCACGCAGGGCACCAGCATCACGTGCGGCACCCTCCACGGCACCCACAGCTCCATCACCATGAAGCGCCGCGCCACCGCGAGGCTCGGCGCGTCCACCCCCGGCACAGCGACCACGTGCCCGCGGCACCGCAGCGAGCGCAGCGCCGTCGCCAGCTCCTCGGCCATCGAGCGCGCGAGGCCCATCACTTCGTGCTTCGTCACGCCCTACTCACACGCGTCGTCGGCCCCGCGGCCCATCGGGTCACGGATCACCGCGGTCCCCGTTCGCGCGAAGGTCTGCGCGAAGCACCCGTACTGGTACTTCACCGCGTCGAGCTGCGAGTAGATCGCGTGCGGGTCGTACACGCCGTCGCCCTCGAACTGCACCACCGCGCCGGTGTACGGCGTCATCATCGCGCCGCCCACGCGGTTGTTCTGCACGGGGTACGGCGCCAGCCCCCCGCGGCCGTCGAGGGTGAGCGCGGCCTGCATCGAGGGCCACACCTCGCGCCCCGCCTGGGTGTGCCCGTAGGCCACCGCGATGGCGTCATAGACGGGATAGGCGAAGTACGAGTCGCCACGGGAGACGGGCTGGTAGATCGACCGCACCGGGTGGTTCGCGAGCGGTGAGACCGCGAGGCGGCGCACGTAGACGAAGGGCTCCGCGGTCTCCCAGGCGAGCTCCAGGAGGGCGAGCGTAGGGTGCGCGAAGGCCACCTGGCGCGTGCCGAGGAGGGTCCCTACCAGCGACTCCACGCCGGGGATCACCTCGGTCTGCGGGAGCATGTAGCCCCAGAAGCCCCCCGCGCCCGTGGGGATCACCGCGCGCACCGCGGGCTCCGTCGCGCCCACCATGTTCGTGTACATCCCGCCCATCGACTGGCCCATGGTGACGAGCCGAGAGAGGTCGAGGCGCCCCTCGGTCACGCCCGCGGGGAGCGTCGCGCCGGTGCACTGAGCGATCAACGATGAAGGGATACGCAGCCGGCCCAGGGCTTCAATCAACAACCGCTGCTCCAGCACGCCCTGGGTGAAGGTGTAGGGGAATGCCCCGAGGTTGGCGAAGTTCAGGTACGCGAGCCCCGTCGCTCCCGGCAGGCGCTCGGGGTTCACGGGCATCGCGCTCGCGGCCGTGGCGAAGCCCCGCTGCGCGAGCACGTACGCGGGGCCCTGGCCCAGGGTGTTGCAGCCCGCGACGCCGTTCCAGGTGTCGGTCTCGCCCGCGCAGGGGTGGGTGGAGGAGCGCGGCCGCCACGTCCCGCGGTCGACGGCCTGCGCGCTCACGCCGCCCGATCCGTGGATGTACTGCACGAGCGGCCACCCCCCGTCGGGCATGGGCGCGCGAGGGAGGGTGATGACCACGGGCACGGCCCCGTAGGTGGGCACCGTGGGGTAGGTGGTGGTCATGGGCATCCCGTCGGGGCCGTAGGCGAAGCGGCCCTCGGTGTTGAAGGGCGGCGTCCCTTGCTGGAACTGCGGCGGTCGCATCGTCGCGAGGATCTGGCAGAAGCGCGGGCGCGAGGCGGGCGAGTCTCCCGCGGCGAGGCGCAGGTCGGTGAGCTCGACGTCGTACCGAGCCACCACGCGGTCGCCGAGGTCGGCGAGCTCGGCCACGGGGTCACCCGTGGTGAAGACCGTCGCCGCGGCGACGTCGGCGCGGTCGACGCCGCGCGTCGAGAGGGTCTCCCAGAGGGGAGCGAAGAGGTCGACGTAGACGCGCTCGCGGTCGCCGGGGGAGCTCCCGGCCTTGATGCGCTCGAAGTCGGGGTCGAGCGCGAGGGGCTGTCCCTGAGCGTCGTTGGCGGAGCGCATCACGACGGCGGCGTACTTGCGGCCGGGGCGGAGCACGAAGCCTGGGCGCGGCGCGAGCGCGAGGGTGTTCGCGGGGAGGTAGCTGTCCTCGTTGAAGGTGCGCGCGACGGTGGGGATGAAGCTGCCGCGCTCGGGCGAGTCGGGGTCGACGTCGATGAAGAAGAGCGGGCTCGCGGCGCCCGCGGAGATCACGTCGTCGAGGCTGCGCGGAGAGAGCGCCGCGCGGAAGCGGAAGTACGCCACGGGCAGGGCGCTCCACCGGCGGCGGAGCGAGGCGACCTCGACGACGCCGCGCACCACCGAGGCGCGCGCGGGAAAGCCCCGGAGGTCGGGGCGACCCTGCGCGTCGAGGCGGGTGTCTGAGGGCCAGGGCTGGTCCCAGAAGGTCGCGGGCTGGGTGAGGTCGGCGGAGGTGTCGAACACCACGCTCGCGGGCTGCGCGGGCGCGTCCTCGGGCGGAGCGTCGGTGACGTCGCTCCCCGCGTCGGTGACGTCGGTGGCGGGGACGTCGGTGACGACGTCGGCGGTCGAGGCGTCGGGCGTCGAGGGTGAGCCGTCGCTGCACGCCGCGAGGGAGGCGGCTACGAGCGGGAGGAGCCATGCGAAGCGAGGCATGGCGCGCACCCTACGACCGCGGTCGCGGAGAGGGCAACGTGTGACGTCGCGGACGCTACTCGGCGAGGGCCCCGCCGCAGGACGAGCCCGCGCCCGCGGTGCAGCCGAAGCAGTGGTCGGCGGTGGCGACCTCGCGCCGCGCGAGGGCGACGGCGTCGAAGTCGTCGATGGTGAGGGCGTCGCCCTTCAGGGGCAGGCCGCACATCTGGTTGAAGTCGCAGTCGTAGAGGAGGCCGTCCCACGAGACCGAGACCAGGGTGCGGCACATGAGGGCGGGCACCGTGGCGGGGTTGAACTGGGCCTCGAGCTTCGCCTGGTACTCGTCGAGCTGGCCGGTCTTCGCGAGCCAGTCGCGAAAGCGCGCGATGGGCATGTTGGTGATGGTGAAGAGGCCGTCGAAGGTGACGCCGTGGCGCTCCGAGAGCTCGCGCTTGTAGTCGCGCTCCAGGTCTTCTTGCGAGCCAGGGAGAAAGGCCCCCACGGGGTTGTAGACGAGGTTGAGAGGACGGTCGGGGCGGCCGGTGCCGTAGCCCACGGCGTTGAGGTTGCGCAGGGCCGCGATGGACTTGTCGAAGACCCCTCCGCCGCGCTGCCGGTCGGTGGCCTGCTGGGTGTAGTGCGGGAGCGACGACACGACCTCGACCGCGTGCGCGTCGAAGAAGGTCGGGAGGTCTTCCTGCCCGGGCTCGAACTGCACCGTGAGGTTGTGGCGCACCATCACCCGCGCGCCGAGGGCGCGAGCCTCTGTGACCATCCATCGGAAGGAGGCGTTGAGCTCGGGGGCGCCGCCGGTGATGTCGAGGGTGGGGATCTCGTTTCGGGCGAGTGCGGCGATCACCTTCTCGGCGGTCTCGCGGGACATCTCCTCGGTGCGCGCGGGCCCGGCGTCGACGTGGCAGTGGCGGCAGGCCTGGTTGCAGCGCTTGCCGACGTTGACCTGGAGCGTGTCGACGGCGACGGCGCGGAGCGGCCCGCCGGAGCGGTCGCGCACCCGAGCGGCGAAGCGGGAGTCGTCGGTGATCGCCTGCGCGAGGGGGAGGTGCAGCATCGGGTGATCGGATGAGTCGTACGGAGGGGGCGGAGCGTTACGGGCGCAGCCCCGCCGCCCGCTCTGTATGCAGCAAGAACCCATCCCCCGTCTTCGCGAGCTCCCTCGCCCTCTCCAGCTCGTCCGCGGGCCAGTCTTCGAGCACCGCGTCGAAGACCCCGTGGTCGAAGGGGAGCCCCTCGGGCTTCTCGACCATCACCAGGCGTTCGCGCTTGCCCTCGCGCAAGCGCTCCAGCGCGCGGTGGTGACAGAAGGGGTTGTTCCCCACCCTCCCGTGGACCACGTGCGCCGTCCACGAGCACCCGCCGCGGCACTCGTCGGCGTAGTAGCAATCACGGCAGTAGCCCCAGAGGTCCTCGGTCGTCCGGTCGCGCGTGAAGCGCAGCGGGGCCGCGCGCTCCCAGATGTCCTTCAACGAGTGGTCGCGCACGTTGCCGCCCACGTACTCCTTCGTCGGCAGCGACGGGCAGCCCTTGATCGAGCCGTCGGCCTCGATGCCCAGAGACAACCTCCCCGCGCCGCAGGAGGCCATGTGACCCCGCGGCATCGTCCCGCGCAGCAGCGTCTCGTAGGGCCCGAAGTACCCGATGTCGTTGCCGGGCCACAGGCGGATCCTCCGCGGCATCAGCTTCTCGCGCTTCACCCGCGCGATCAGCGCCATCACCTCGATCACCTGGTACGGCTCCAGGATGAGCTCCGGCTCGTCGGCCGCGCGGCCCATCGGCACCGTCATCGACACCTGCCACGAGTGGATGCCCGCCTCGATCAAGCGATCCACCAGCGGCTCGATCTGCGTGAGCGCCGGCCGCGCGATCTGCGTGTTCGCGCTCACCGGGATGCCCGCGGCCTTCAAGTTCGCGATGGCCGCCATCGCCGCGCGCCAGCTCCCCTTCACGCCCCTCAACTGGTCGTGCAGGTCTTCGAGCGCGTCGACCGAGACCGACGCGCTCTGCACTCCGGCCTCCTTCGCCTCGCGGGCCTTCTCCGCGGTCATCCCGCGGCCGCCCGTGGTCATCGTGAGCTCCATGCCCCGCGCGCGGATCGCCTTGCCGAGGGTGATCCAGTCGTCGCGGAGGTAGGCCTCTCCGCCGATGATGGTGACCTCCTTGGTGCCGAGGTCGGCGAGCTGGTCGATGAGGTCGAGGCACTCCTCGGTCGTGAGCTCGTCGGGCCGCTCTCGACCCGCGCGGGAGCCGCAGTGACGGCACGCGAGGTCGCAGCGCAGGGTGATCTCCCACACGGCGATGATGGGTCGGTAGCGTCGGTCGAGGTCGCGGGCTTCGTCCGCGAGGGGGAGGCGCCGCCGCGCGGGCTCGGCCTGCGGCGCGATGGGGAGCGAGCGAGGGCGCGGCGGCAGCGGGTCCATCAGCCAGCGTCGGGAGGCGGAGGCGCGCCGTAGCGCACGCCCACCTCGGGGAAGCTCCCGGCGTCGTCCTGGCCGCCCGCGTCCTTGGGGGCGATGCCGTAGGGGGGCGCGATCCCGCCGGTGTCTTCAGGGAAGCCCGCGTCTGCAGGAAGGCCGTACGCAGCGACGATGCCGCCGTCGTCGTCAGGCCCGGTGTCGGTGCCCGCGTCGACGAAGACCCCGCTGTCGAAGCCCGCGTCGGTCGACGGGCCGTTGTCCGTCGAGGGCCCCGTGTCGGCGCCCGTGTCGGCGGTGACGCTCGCGTCGTTGCTGGTCGTCGTCGAGCCGCAGCCCGCGATGGCGAGTGAGGTCGCGAAGGTGAAGACCGCCGCGCGCTTCATGCGAGCGGTGGTGTTGGGCACCGCGCCCGCCGCGAGGTTCGTGGGCAGAGCCGCGGCGCAGAAGGGGCACGCGCGCTCCGCCGCGCGGACGTGGCGGGCGCAGCCAGGGCAAGGGACAAGGGGGTTCATCGAAGATCCTCGGGGTGGTGGGTCAGCGG
>JAEYZO010000417.1 GCA_023428035.1 Pseudomonadota bacterium
GCCCAAGGCCTGACCGACACCAGCGACGCACCGCCCGATCGCGGAGGAGACGGGGGGCTCTCCTTCCGCGATCGGGCGACGTGCAATTCGCGAGGTCGACCAGCGCCTTCACCGACGCGAGGGTTCCGAGCTGTGTGCGGTGGCGGGCTGAACCTGCTCGACGACGCGGGACCCGCCCGGTCGTTCGTTGACCTCGACGCCCCGTCGTCGTCTCCTCAGCCCGATGCGACGCCGCCCTTCGCTCGCGTCGATCGTCGCCTCATCGCTCCTCTCGCTCGCCCTCGCGTCGTCCAGCGCCTCGGCGCAGTCGCCCATCACCGCGAACCAGTTGCCCCACGCCGCGCGCGACCTCCTGGCCGCTGGTCCCCTCTACGACCTCCCGCGCGTCGGGTCGTCGCCCGTCGACGCGTCACGCCGTCGGGCCGCGGCGCGACTGCTCGATGCGCTGCGAACCCGCGCCCGCGCGCTGCACCCCGCGTTCGGCGAACCCGCCACGATGCTGCGGCGATGGTCGGCGATGGAGCGCGAGGTGTCCGCGCTGCGTGCGCTCGCCCGTCGCGTCGCCGAGGCGGGGGACCCGGCGCTGACGGTGGAGGCCCTCGCCCTGGTCGGTGACGCCTATGAAGCGGCGGCCTCGTACGGCGACCGCATCCCCAACCCACCGTCTGATCCGGTGTCATGCGGGATGGCCGACGCTCTCTTCCGCGAACAGGTCGAGGACATCCGCGCGGAGTTGGACATGGCCTCTCCGACGGAGAGGCGAGCCCTGGCCGCGCGACTCCAGCGGCTGGTGCGAGACGCTCAGCAGCGGGCCGCGGCCGACGCCGCCTCGCGGCGCTGGGCCAGAGCGCTCAGCAGCGACGACTTGCGCGGCCTCGGAGACGAGGCGCCCGCGGCCCGTCAGGTCGCCATCGTCTTCTTCGCGGCGGCCTTCCACCTCTCCCGCGTCAGCCAGACCGGCGGCCCCGCCACGTGGCACGCGCTGGAGCGGTTGCAGGCCGAGGAGAACCTCGCGCGCGTCGACGAAGCGCTCGATCACCAGACCCTCGTCACCGACCACCGCTCCTGGATCGCGATGCACCCGCCGGGCGCGACGCTCCTCGAAGGCTCTCCGCTCGGGCCCGTCTCCCTCGCGCCGTAGCGTCAGGAAGGACCCCCGCCGGTGATCCATCGGTCGGAGCGGCCGCCGCGAGGCGTGCTTCCTCGCAGGTCTTCATAGGCCGGGTAGGCCCCAGGCCATTTCTCGTCGTCGCGTGACTCCCGCCCCGCGCCGTTTCCTGCGATGGTCTGCGTCGTCGGAGGTCTCCATGAGGGTGCTCGGGTTGGCGTTGGCGCTGCTCGTCGTGTGTCTCGCCGCGTGCGCGGCGGAGCCGCAGGACTTCGACTCCGCCGACGCCGCGACCTTCGACCGCGGCGCCTCCGTCGATCGCCCGGCCGCCGTCGACGCGGGGACCCGCTTCGACGTGCCGACCTTCGACGTGCCGACCCTCGACGTCACGACCGCCGCGGACGCGACCGCCTCCGACGCGGGCGCGGCGTGTACGCCGGTCGGGGAGGTCCCCTACGCGAGCCACACGAGCCGCGAGGAGTTCACCACCACTGCTACTACAGTGCGGAGTGAACAGAACATCCATTGGCCGAAGTGTTCGTCGGGGCGTGCCACGGCGGCTTGACGACGGAGGCGGTTGGATACCTTATCCACTCGGGGCCTTCGCGATGTGGCCCTTCGGTCGCGAGGCCATCGACCGCAAGGAGCTCACCGGCCAGGACGACATCGGCACTGGCACCCTCGGCGCCCTCGGGAACGTCCTGTGGTTCATCTTCGCGGGCCTGTGGCTCGGTATCAGCCACCTCGTCGTGGCGGTGAGCAGCTTCATCAGCATCATCGGCATCCCCTTCGGCGTGCAGCACCTCAAGCTCGCGGGCCTCTCGCTGGCGCCCATCGGCAAGGAGGTGGTCACCGTCGAAGAGGCCGCCGCCGCCCGCGCCCGCAACGCGATGTACCGCCGCTGAGCCCCGCCATGGAGCGCTCCTCGATCTACGCGAAGTGCCCCGGCTGCGGCGACGCCACCCTCGTGCAGGAGATGCGCGGCACCTACGCCTGCGCCGCCTGCGGCTTCGACTACGTGGCCCGCTTCGCGAGCGACGAGCCCGCGCTCGAAGCGTGGGCCGCGGACACCATGCGCGGCGGCCCCACGGGGCAGCTCGCGGTGCTGTACCTCTACCCCCGCATCACGAAGACGCCCCACGCCGCCGCCGTGGAGCGCGTGAAGGCCATCGCCGCGCGCCACGGGGTCGCGCTCCCCACGGGCGCGCCGCTCGCCCCGGGGAAGATCGTCGCGGGCGTGCTCGCGGTGATCGTGGTGGTGGTCGGCGTCGCGGCGTTCTTCGCGACGCGGTGACGCGCGGAGCGTAGAGCCTGCTTCGCCACGCCGCCGAGGAAGCGGCACCGTCGCGACGCGACGGACCTCTAAACTCTGCCTCGCGCTCGCGCGGAGCCACCGTCGCGCGGCGGTCGAAGTCCTCGCGGCTGACCTGCGGCTGGGAGGCGCTCGCCGCGGCGAGGACGGTCTGGAGGAGTGACTCGGAGGGCGCGTTGCGCCCCCGTGCGCAGAGCCAGCGCACGATCTCGCCGGGAGCTGGTCGCGCGCTCGTGGGTCGGGCGCCGGCGACGTAGGCGACCGCGCCGTCAGCGTTCGACGATGAGCCGCGCGGCGACCACGCCCGCGGGGCCATCGGGCTGAAGCTCGACGCCCACGCCGACCTGCAGCTTGAGCCAGTGCACGAGGCTCGCATGCACCTGCGGCACCACGGCCACCTGCCAACGGTCGTCGCGCCAGAGGGTGTTCGCCTCGAGCCCGACAGCCAGGTGGTCGCTGAGATCGGCGAAGGCGCTCGCGTTTACGATGAACGCGCCGCGGACCGCCTCCGTCCTCGGCGACCAGTCCACCTGGCCGCCGAGCATCGCGAAGGCGCTCCAGCGCTCGCTCATGCGAGCGCCCAGCAGGTAGAGCAGGGTGCTGGTCGCCGAGGCGTCGTCCGTCGCGACCTGGTTCAGCCACTGCCATCCGTGGATGAAGCGGCGGCGGCCGAAGACCCCGAAGGTGCCCTGGGCCGCGACCTTCACCGCCTCGAGGGCGTCATCGTGGAAGGGCAGCTCGAGCTCCAGGGTGTATCCGTTCGCGAAGGCCCACTCGACCTCCGGCGCCCAACGCACGACGAGCCCGCGCTCGTCGCGGC
>JAEYZO010000426.1 GCA_023428035.1 Pseudomonadota bacterium
CGTCGGGGGCGCGCTCGAAGACGTAGCGGAGCGAGGTCACGGTCAGGGCGAGCTGGAGCGCCGCCATCAGAGGGATCCACGCGAGCCACGCGAGCGACCGCCCGGCGAGGAGCAACGTGGGCGCGGCCATCCCTGCGAAGAGCGCGTAGAACCCGACGAAGCCACCCGGCGGCCCGAGGATGAAGGCCGCCACCATCTGCCGAGGTGTGACTCCCCTCTGCCGCAGCCGGTCGACCCCGCCCGCGGCGTGGTTCGCGGCCACCCCGGCCGAGAGGAACACGCTCGCCACGGCGACGATCGAGCAGAGCCCCAGCGGGAGGAATGGCGCGTGCCTCACCGACTCGCGGTCGAAGCACCACAGCGCGACGAAGATCAGCGCGTACCCGAGCGACACCGCCGCCCAGAGCTTCGCGAACTGCCACCGCGCGCCGTCGCGATCGACCTGCCCTCCGAGCCCCGCGCGCTCCATCAGCTTCGCCAGCAGCGGGTTCGTCCGCGGGCTCCAGGCGCCGTCGTCCATCAGGTCCCTCCGTTCTTCTGCGAACCTCGGCGCGAGTAGACCTCGGCGATCTGCGCCCGCTCGCGGGCGAACTCTACGACCCGCAACCCCCCGAGCAAGAGCGCCCGCAGCGTCGACGCCCTCGCCTCGTCGTCGTCGGGCACCACCAGCCGCGCCGACCTCCCCGCGCACGCGAGCACCCTCACGCCGTCGACGCCCCGCACGCACGACGTCACCGTCGCGACGTCGACGTCGTGCGCGAAGGTCACCGCCGCGAGCGCCTCGCCCGCCGCGGTGCCCGTGATCTCCGCGAGGGTGCCCACGGTGGTGACGACCCCGGCGTCGAGGAGCACGCAGCCGTCGCAGAAGGTGTCGAGCTCGGCCACGACGTGGCTCGACACCAGCACCGTCGTCCCCCTCGCCCCCGCCTCGCGCAGACGCGCCGCGAGCATGGCGCGGCCGTCGGGGTCGAGGCCGTTGGTAGGCTCGTCAAGGAGCGCCAGCGGAGGGTCTCCGATGAGCGCGAGCGCGACCCCGAGCCGTTGCTTCTCACCTAGGCTCAGCCCATCGAGGCGGATCGTCGCGCGCTGCCCGAGCCCCACCGCGTCGACCCAACGGGCGGCCTCGCGCTCGGCGTCAGCCTCCGACGCGCCGACGACGCGCGCCTCGTGAACGAGCTGCCGCAGCGAGCACAGGGCCACGGCGGGCGGGAGCGCGTCGGGCATCCACCCCACCCGCGGGGTGACGCCCTCGGCGCTCAAGAGGTCGACGCCGTCGAGCACGGCCCGGCCCCGCAGCGGGAGGTGCACCCCCGCGAGGCAGCGCAGCAGCGTGGTCTTGCCCGCGCCGTTGGGACCCACGAGGGCGTACACCCGCCCCGCTTCGAGGGAGAACGACACGCCCCGCAGCGCCACCGTCTCGCCGTGCGCCGCGACGAGGTCTTCGACCACCAGCCGCGCGCGGGGCTCCTTCGTCTCGCCCGCCGCGGGGGACCGGTACATCGCCCTCGACGGTACACCGGGCCGGGATCACCTGCGGAGCCGTACCCCCGCGTCGGTCGTGGCCTCGGGACGAGGTGCCGTGGCGCTGGCGGATGCGCGCGACGTGGCGCTTCGGTCCCGTGGGCTTTCAGCCCGCGAGACCGCCACGCCACGCCGCTGCACCCGGTAGCATCGACCCACCCCACACCGAGCGTCGAGCAGGCAAAGAATTCCGGCAAAGATCAGGGCTTCAGCCCGCGGGACACCAGCGCCGAAGGCGTTGATCGTGACCTGACAGCCGTAACGGCAAGACCGTCGAACCGACACACACCCGTCGTTGACCCGCGGCGCGGGAGCGGGCTTGATCGCGCGCTGCGATGAGCGACGTCCCCCTGCAGGTCTACGTGGTGCCGGTGCTGATGGTCGGGATCACGGGTTACATGGTGCTCCGCGCGCGCAAGATGCGGGCGCAGTTCCTCAACGACAACCCGCAGTACGGGCTCGGCGTGCTCGCGCAGCGCTGGCACCTGCAGATGGTCGAGGGCGACCCGACGTACAACCTCTTCATCAACAACCGCGACGTCGAGGTCGGCACCAACACCCCCATCGTCGCGGGCATGACCGGCCACACGCCCGCCCACACCGCGCGCATGGTGGGCGAGCACCGCGGCCACCCGGTGCAGTTCGAGCTCTACGACCAGACCGCGATCGAGAAGGGCGTCATCCAGACGACCTACACCCGCACCTACCGCGCGGTGCTCTCCGTGGGCGTGAACGCCAACGTCCCCCCCTTCGAGGTCGTGCTCCGCAACGAGAACCAGTACCTCGTCGTCGAGCGCCAGCTCCAGGCGCCCGAGCAGCGCACCGGGAACTTCGCCCTCGACCAGGCCCTCACCCTCCTCTCGCACGACCCCAACGTCGGCCCCGCCCTCGCGCCGGTGATGGGCCCGCTCACCGCGATGACCTACGTCCACGTCGTGGGCGGCGACGGCTCGGTGCGCTTCGAGATGTCCCCGCTCGGAACGTCCTACGGCGTCTACTACGCCGAGACCGTCTTGCAGGTGCTCCTCGCGATGGCCGACATCCTCGAAGGGCGGCAGCCCGTGATGCCCGCCCCGCCGCCTCCGCCCATGGCCCCGCGGTGAGCTACGCGAGCTACAGCGGCCCCGCGCCGGAGCAGTACCCCGTCCCCTGTCAGCGCTGCGGCGCGTCGATGCGGCCGGTCGATCAAGGCCCGCGGTACGACGACCGCGTCGAGCTGCGCTGCGCCTTCTGCGGCGCGGCGGAGTCTCTCTCGAACGACGACCGCGTGCGCGTCTCGCAAGAGCGCGTCGCGATGCTGCGCATGGCGCAGGAGGCCGCCGAGGCGCCCGCGCGGCACGCCGAGCAGATCATCGCGATGCGCCCGTGGCTGGGAGGTCTCGTGGTGGGCGGGGTGATCGCGCTGAACGGCGCGAACTCGATGTCATCAGCGCTCGCCGCGGTGCGCGCCGCGGGCCCCGCGATGAGCGCCGACCAGCGGCTCTCGGTGCTCTCCTCCGCGTGCGTGTACCCGATGCTCGGGGTGGGCGTCGCGGGCGGGATGTTCCTCGGGTGGACCCTCGCGCTGCGGAGGTACCGCGCCGCGGTGGAGCCCGAGCGCTGGGCCCGCGCGCCGCTCGTCCCGGGTGGCCCCGCGCGTTGCCGGTGCTGCGGGGCCGACCTCCCGGCGCGCTGGGGGGCCTTCGTGCCGTGCACCTTCTGCGGCACGCAGAACCTCACCGACAAGGCGCTCCTGGAGCGCCGAGAGTCGCTGCTCGTCGAGGAGACCTCGCTGCACCAGCAGCGCGCCGCGGGGGTGATCGCGAGGGCGAACACCGCGAGCAACGCGTTCACCCGCTGGAGCGTCGCGGGCGCGGTGGTCGGCGCGGTCTCGATGGGCCTCGTGGGCGTGGTGCTCGCGTACGTCTTGTCGCGCTGAGCATCCCAACGAGCATGACCGAGGCCCTCAGCGGTTGGGACGGGACCACCGAAGGCGCCGTCGCGCTCCAGTCGGAGCTCGCGGAGCGCGTGCGCCTCGTCGACGACTTCGACGAGCCCGAGGTGGTCGCCGGCTTCGACGTGGGCTTCGAGGACGAGGGCGCCATCACCCGCGCCGCCGCCGTGCTCCTCGACGCGCGCGCTCTCACCGTGATCGCGAGCGAGGTCGCGCGGGTGCCGACGTCGATGCCCTACGTGCCGGGGCTCTTGTCGTTCCGCGAGCTCCCCGCGTTGATGAAGGCGCTCGACGCGCTCCCTCGCAGGCCCGACCTGGTCTTCGTCGACGGCCAGGGGATCGCGCACCCGCGACGGCTCGGCATCGCGGCGCACTTCGGCGTGGTGACCGACCTGCCCACGGTGGGCGTCGCGAAGAGCGTGCTCGCGGGGCGCCTCGTCGAACCTGGGCCGAACGTAGGCGACCGCAGCCCGCTGGTGCACCGCAAGGAGACCGTGGGCTACGCGGTGCGCAGCAAGCTCAAGTGCCTCCCGCTGATCGTGTCGCCGGGGCACCGCGTGTCGCTCACGACCGCGGTGGAGCTGGTGCTGCGCTACGGCCGCGGATACCGCCTGCCCGAGCCCACGCGCCTCGCGGATCGACTCGCCTCACGCCGCGACGAGAGGCGTTAGAGGTCCGCGCCCCAGGCGAGGGCCGGGTCGTAGAGCTCCGCGAGCACGCGCTCGGCCTCGCGGCCCCGCGGGGAGAAGCCCCAGGCCGACTCCTGCGACGAGTCCATGGGGTTGCTGTAGTAGCGCCACACGAAGGCCCCGCCGAACCAGCGCCGCCGCGCGAAGGCCTCGATGAGCGCGCGGTAGGCCCTCGCCTGCGCGGCCTCGTCGACCACCACGTTCGTCATGTCGTCGGGCCACTCCCACGGGCGCAGCGCGGGGTCGACGCGCGCGGTGTAGCCGAACTCCGTGAAGAACACCGAGCGACGCTCTCGCCGGGCCCACTGCTCCAAGCGCTCGGCGCGCTCCCGCGCCCCCGCGCGGAGCTCGTCGAGGCTCGCGTTGGGGTGGTCGGTCAGCGGGTAGAAGGCCTGGATGCCCACGATGTCGAGGCGGTCCCAGAAGATCACCGAGCGCTCCTCGTCCCAGTTGGCCGAGTAGGTGAGGAGGCCCCGGTACTCCCGGCGCACGGCGTCGATCACGTCGAACCACTCGCCCCGCGTACCCGACGAGCTCTTGAGCTCCACCCCCACGGAGAACATCTCCGCGCCGGCCTCCTGCGCCACCCTCGCCCAGGTCGTCACGAAGCGCGTGTAGCTGCGGAACCACCGCTCCCACCCCTCCGGCGAGCCCGGGTCGATCTCCCCGCGCCAGCCGCCCGCCTCGATCCACAGGTGCGGGATGAGCAGCACCTTCAGCCCCCGCCGGTGCGCCTGGCGGATCACCTCGATCACCGCGAGCCGGTTCTGCGCGAAGGGCGCCGCGAAATCGCGGCGCCC
>JAEYZO010000446.1 GCA_023428035.1 Pseudomonadota bacterium
CACCACACCCGCGTCGCGCCGCGCAGCACCGCCCGCTTCACCGCTCGGGGGAGCCGCGCGAAGAGCGCCGCGTCGCTGCCGTGCACCACCGCGACGTGCGGCGCCCCCCCGCGCACCGCACCCGCGATGGCCCCGCACGGAACGATGAAGTTCGACACCCACCCGTCGGTCTCCTCCGCGAGCGACCTCGCTTGGCGCAGCAGCGCGACGCACGCCCGCATCGCCCCCACCCACGCCCGCGGGTCACCCAGCGTATCGGGGGCCCCACCACCGTAGAAGGGGTGACCCGGGCACTCCACCGCGCGGAGCGACACACCCTCCACGGGGAGCGGGAGGTCACCGCCCCCCCTCGCGACGAAGACCGCGGTGACCCGGTGACCGCGGCGCGCGAGGGAGCGGCACATCGAGGCCACGAACACCCCCGCGATGGGGTCTCCGCGGTGCGGCAGGCTGGTGGTGAGGACGGTGATCGCGCGCGGCTTCATCGGGGGGCACCACCGGCGGGCGCTTCGGGGATATACAACCCGCGCCATGTTCACCAAGGTCCTCATCGCGAACCGGGGCGAGATCGCCGCCCGCGTAGCCCGCACCTGCAAGCGCCTCGGCGTCGCCACCGTGGGCGTCCACTCCGAGGCCGACGCCGAGGCCCTCCACCCCTCGGTCATGGACGAGAGCCACCTCGTCGGCCCCGCCCCGGTGCGCGAGAGCTACCTCAACGCCCAGGCCATCATCGACGTCGCGAAGCGCACCGGCGCCCAGGCCATCCACCCCGGGTACGGCCTCCTCAGCGAGAAGTCGTCGTTCGCGAGAGCGGTCATCGAAGCAGGGATCACCTGGGTCGGCCCCACCCCCGAGGCACTCGACGCGCTCGGCGACAAGATGCGCGCGAGGCACACCGCCCTCGCCGCCAAGGTCTCCCCCGTCCCCGGGAGCGACGCCCCCGTCGACACCGTCGACGGCGCCCGCGCGGTGATCGCCACCATCGGCTACCCCGCGCTCGTGAAGGCCGTCGGCGGCGGCGGCGGCATCGGGATGCAGCTCGTCCGCGACGACTCGCAGCTCGAGCGCGCGATGAAGTCCTGCTCCGACCGCGCCGTGGCGGCCTTCGGCGACCCGCGGGTCTACGTCGAGCGCTACGTCGAAGGCCCGCGGCACATCGAGGTGCAGATCTTCGGCGACACCCACGGGACCGTCGTCGCCCTCGGTGAGCGCGAGTGCTCGCTCCAACGACGGCACCAGAAGATCGTCGAGGAGTCTCCCTCCCCGGCCTTCGTGGGCGGAGACGGGCCCGAGAAGCGCGCGGCCATCCTCGACGCCGCGGTGCGCATCGGCCAGGCCGTGGGCTACGTCGGCGCCGGCACCTGCGAGTTCATCTGGGACGACGCGCGTCGCGAGTTCTACTTCCTCGAGACCAATTGCCGGATCCAGGTCGAGCACCCGGTCACCGAGATGGTCACGGGCCTCGACCTCGTCGAGCACCAGCTCCGCGTGGCCTGCGGCGAGCCCCTCGCGAAGGAGCTCACCGAGTGCTCCCCCCGCGGCCACGCCGTCGAGGCGCGGCTCTACGCCGAAGACCCCGCGAAGGGCTTCATCCCCAAGCCCGGCGACGTCGACACCGTCACCTGGCCCTCGATGGAGCACGTGCGCGTCGACGCCGGCGTGCGCGCCCCCGGCAAGGTCACCCCCTACTACGACCCGATGATCGCCAAGGTCATCGCCTGGGCCGAGACCCGCGAGGCCGCCATCCACCGCCTCGACGAGGCCCTCGCGGGCACCGCCGTCGCGCCGCTGGTGACCAACCACGCGTTCCTGCGCGCGGTGCTGCGCAGCGACGAGTTCGCCGGCGGCCGCTACGACACCACCTTCGCCGAGCGCTTCGCGAAGAAGAAGTGAGCCCCGCGCTGCGCTTCACCGACGAAGACCTCGCGCGCTTCGCCCTCGCGAGCCGCGACGTGAACCCGCTGCACACCGACGCGGGCTACGCGCGGCGCACGCCCTTCGGAGAGAGGGTCGTCTACGGCGCCCTCGTGGGCCTCGCGGCGCTCTCGCGCCTAGCGCCTCGCGGGGGCCGCGCCCTGTCGACGCTCCGGTTGGAATTCGCCGGGCCCGCCTTCGTGGGCGTCGACTACGCCGTCGAGCACGACGACGCCGGGGGCGAGCGCGCGAAGCTGCGGGTGCGAGACGGGCGGCGGGTGGTGCTGCGGCTGACGGCGCGCTTCCGCGACGGAGACCCCGACGAGACCTCGGGCTCCGACGGGTCACACCGACCGAGCGCCGAGCCTCGCGCGCTGGAGTCGCTCGTCGAGGGCCTCGCCGTCGAGGGCCGCTACGCCGCGGAGCCCACCGCGCTCGCGGAGCTCACCCGGGAGTACGGGCTGCGCGCGAGGGGCGTCGGGCTCGCCCAGGTCGAGGCCCTGATGGCCTGCAGCTACCTCGTGGGGATGGAGCTCCCGGGAGAGAGCGCGCTCTTCTCCGACGTGACCCTCGACTTCAGCGACGCGCCTCGGCCGCCGGGCCCGCTCGCGTGGTCAGCGCGGGTGGCGTCGGCGCGGCCCGAGCTCGGGGTGCTGTCGATGACGGCGGACTTCGAGGGCGTCGCGACGGCGAAGCTCACGGCCTTCGCGAGGGAGCCCGTGCGCGCTCCAGAGGTGAAGGGGCGGAGCGGCGATCGACTCGCGGGCAAGGTCGCGCTGATCACCGGCGCGAGCCGCGGGCTGGGCGCGGCCCTCGCGCGGGCGTTCTGCGCCGAGGGCTGCGCGGTGGTGGGGACGTACCTGCACTCCCGCGACGAGGCCGAGGCCCTCGCGGCGAGCCTGGGAGAGGGCTTCACGGCGATGCAGGGCGACGCGGCGGACCCGGAGTGGGCGGCGCGCGCGCGGGCGCTGGTGACGGGGCGCTTCGGGGGCCTCGACCTGCTGGTGTGCAACGCGTGCCCGCCCCTGCGACCCTTGTGGGTGGAGCCGGCGTCAACGGCGCGGCTGGAGCAGCACGTCGCGAGCTCGGTGGCGATGGTGAACACCCCGCTGGCGCACCTGATCGACCTCGTCGCCGCGCGGCGCGGCGCGGCGGTGGTGGTGTCGTCGTCGGCGGTGGACGACCCCCCCGCGGAGTGGCCGCACTACGTCGCCGCGAAGTGCGCGGTCGAGGGCCTCGCGCGCGCCGCGGCGGCGGAGTTCCCCGCGGTGAGGGTGAGGGCGCTGCGCCCGCCGAAGCTCCTGACGGAGCTGGTGAACACGCCCCTCGGTCGACAGGGCGCCGAGGACCCCGACGCCTACGCCCTCCGCGTGGTGAAGGCGATCACCGAGCCCGCCGAGGGCGAGGGCTTCGTGCTCGCGGTGTGAGCGGTCAGAACGCGAAGTAGAGGAAGCGCAGACCGACGCCCTGCGAGAAGACCGCGACGGTGGCGAGGAGCAGCGCGAGCGCGAGGGCGCGGCCGATGTCGACGACGAGCGGCGGCGCGCGAGGGGCGGGGTTCTTCTCGTCGGTCATCGCGCACCCAGCACGGTGATGAGCCATCGCCAGAAGGACTTCGCGTCGGGCACCGCGAAGAGCACGTGGGTGACCACGGCGTTGAGGGCCACGAAGCACCAGCCCGCGACGGACCACGGGCGCGACTTCGCGAGGGTCTTGGCGAGCTTCTTCTTCTTGGCCCACTCGCGGTAGAGCATGTAGCCCGCGAGCAGCGCGCCGTGCCACGCGCCGAAGACGAGGTATTTCAGCTCCAGGCCGTGCCAGAGGCCCAGCACCACCATGCTCGTGAACGAGGCCGCGGGGGCGCCGAGCGACCACCCCCTCCAGCGGATCGCGAGCGGGGTGAACACGTAGTCGCGCACCCAGCCCGACAGGCTCATGTGCCAGCGGTTCCAGTAGTCGCTGATGGTGTCGGCGACGTACGGGCGGTCGAAGTTCGACGGCACCGTCACGCCGAAGAGACGTCCGATCCCGATGACCATGTCGCTGTAGCCCGAGAGGTCGAAGAAGAGGTAGCCCCAGAAGGCCACGGCGCCGAGCGCGAGGGGCACGCGCGCGCCGTTCTCGATGAGCCCAGGGTCGAGGTTGAAGAAGCCGAAGGCGCCGAGGGGGTTGGCGATCACGGCCTTCTTCGCGACCCCGAGGGCGATCTGGCGCAGCGCGCCGGCGGTCTCGTCAGGGGTGGGAGGCCGCGAGGCCGCGAGGTCGGCGGTGAAGTCCTCGTAGCGGCGCAGGGGGCCTATCACCCGCGAGGGGAAGAAGAACGCGAAGGCCACGTGGCTCCACCACGAGCCCGCGACCTCGGCCCGGCCGAGGTAGAGGTCGGCGAGGTGCGCGATGCCCTCGAACATCATGAAGCTCAGGCCCAGGGGCGCGAGCAGGGGGTTGGGAGCCCACCAGGGGAGCGGGCCGTGGTGAGGGTCGTGGCCCGTCCACAGGGCGAGGTAGCGGAAGACGAAGAAGTACCCGAGGAGCGAGAGCACCCCGAGGGCGAGGGGCAGGCCCCGGCGCTCCTCGTCGCGAGAGGTCATCCAGCGGGCGAAGGCCCAGGTGGTGGTGGCCATCGCGAGCGCGACGAGGCAGTGCCACCAGGCCGTGAAGGAGAAC
>JAEYZO010000451.1 GCA_023428035.1 Pseudomonadota bacterium
CATCGCCCGCGCCGCGTCCGACGCCCGCGCGTGCAGCGCCGCCCGCTCGGCCCCCGGCGGGAGAGACTCCGCCCGCTGGAGCAGCGTCGCGTAGCGCTCGTCGTGGCGCCCCGCGAGGCCCAGCACCCGGTCGACCTCGTCCCACGCCCTCGGGTGGCTCGGGTCCAGCGACAAGACCGCGCGCCAGGCGTCCACCGCCCCGTTGAAATCCCCCGCGGCCTCCTTCGCCGCCGCGAGCTCCGACTGCAACGCCGCCGCGTCGCTCCCCGACGCGCCCTCGACGCGCCGCTGGAGCACCTCGACCACCCCCGCCAGGTTGCCCGCCTCGCGCCGCAGCTCCACGAGCCTCTGCGCCACGGCCTCGTCGTCCGGCGCCCAGCGCCACAGCTGCGCGAGCGCGTTCGACTCCGCCGCCCGGTCCCCCGTGCGGTCGCGGTGCAGCCCCGCCAGACGTCGCAGCACGTCAGCCCGCTCCGCGCCGTCGGGCATCCCGTCGGCGCGCTGGTGCAGCACGGGGCCGAGCTCCTCCCAGCGCTCCTGCGCGGTGAGCACCTGGTCGAGCCCCGCGAGGGCCTCGGGGTCGTCCCCCGTCGAGTCGATCACCTCGCGCCACGCGTGCAGCGCCGCCTCGGGCTCACCGAGCTGCTCGATCGACACCAGGGCGATCTCCCGCAGCCGCGGGATGCGAACCTCCGGCGCGCAGTGCTCCGCGCGCACCGCCTCGGCCATCACCTCCCGCAGCTCGGCCCACGCGCCCCTCTGCCGAAGGTCGTCCTCGACCACCGCGAGGGCCTCGGGGTCCGCCGGGTCGACCGCGAGCACGTCGCGCATCGTCGCGAGCATCCGCGCCCGGTCGCCGGTCTGGCCGTAGAGCGCCGCGATGTCCTTCAAGCCCCGCGCGCGCTCCGCCGGAGGGGCCCCCGCGTCGACCACGTCGAGGAGGCCCTTCAGCTCCTCGGCGCGCCCCGCGTCGCGGTAGAGCGCCGCGAGCCACCGCGCGCCCTCGAGGTCCGCCGTCGGGTCGGGCAGCACCAGCGGCGCCAGGCACGCCACGGCGTCGTCGTACTGCCCCACCGCGGCGTAGCGCTCCGCCAGGGAGCGCGAGATCACCGGCGTGTACGGGCTCGTCGGGTTCGCCTGCACGAACGCGATCTGCCGCATCGTGAGCTCGCCCTCGCGACCCGCCGCCGGATACGCCTCGTGCAGCATCGCGTAGGCCGGCTCGTCGCCCGGCCACGCGTCGAGCGCCGCCTCGGCGAAGGCCAGCCCGTGCTCGCCGCCCACGAGCTGCGCGAGGTTCGACAGCAGCCCCGACGCGCGCGCCGCGTCGTCCTCCCGGGCCGACGGCGTCTGCGAGCGGGCGAGGTACGCCGCGGCCAGCTCCCGCAAGACCTCCCAGTCGTCGGGCGCGCCCTCGAAGACCTCTTCGAGGTAGGCGATCTGCCCGTCGGGGTCGTTGAGCTGCGCACGGATCTTCGCGCCCTCGCGCAGGAGCATCCCCCGCACGAGGGGGTCGGGCGTGGCCGAGAGCTGCCGGTCGAGGAGCTGCGCCGCCGAGCGCGCGTTGCCGAGCTGGAGGTAGATCGCCCGGGCGGCCTCCACGGCCGCGAGCTGCGACGGGTCCTTGTCGAAGGCGCGCTGGTAGTTGGCCACGGCGCGGTCGGCGCGGCCGACGTTCTTCGCCCAGAGCTCCCCGGCGCGGAAGTACAGGTCCGCGGCCGAGGCGGCGTCGGTCTTGCGCCCCGCGGTCTGCTCCACCAGCGTCGCGAGCTGTTGGAACTCCGCGCGCCCGCCGTGGTACTCCCAAAGGTGCAGGAGCGCCTCGCCGTCGTCGGGGTTCTGCCGTAGGCGCTCGTAGAACTGATACACCGCCGCGTCCATCCGTCGGCCGCGCACGCTATCACGGGCTCCAGGGATTCCCTATGAACGCGCGAGGCCCCACGCGCGCCCGTGTCTTGCGGCCTCTGCCCCGCAGTGGTCACCCCGCGTGCTGGTAGACTCCCCGGCCGCCATGCGCCCCACGCTTCGCCTCCTCGCGCTCGCGGCCTGCCTCGCGGCCTGTGACGGCGGTGACCCCGTCGACAAGGCCCCCAGCACCGACGAGGCCCTCGCCGGCCGCGCCCACGGCCCCACCGTGCGATGGGACCTCGGCGCGAGGCCCCTTCCCGAGGTGCCGCTCCCCAACGACGTCGCGACCTTCCCCGACAGCAGCTCCCCCACGGGGCTGCGCATCAACGCCGGGCTCGTGAGCGACACCTCCTTCGAGACGCTGCTCCGCGAGGGCTTCAACAGCCTCGACGGCTGGGGCACGTTCATGCCGCTCACCGTCGCCTTCGACGACGACCTCGACCTCGACTCGCTCACCCGACGGATGCGCGGCGACGACCACGAGTTCGCCGACGACGCGGTGTACCTGGTGAACCTCCGCACGGGCCTGCCCGTGCCCCTCGACATGGGCGACGGGGCCTTCGTCTACAACGCCCGCAACCGCGACGGGTACTACCCCAACGACCCGCGCGGCGGGGAGAGCAACCTCATCCTCGACACCGTCGACGAAGACACCAACCGCAATGGAGTCCTCGACCCGGGCGAGGACACCAACTTCGACGGCGTGCTCAACCGCGCCGCGGTCTTCCCCGCCGGCGCCCGCCCCGAAGACGCCCTCACCACCTTCTGGGAGCCCGACTCCCACACGCTCATCCTCCGCCCCAAGCTCCCGCTCGAGGAGCGCACGCGCTACGCCGTCGTGCTCACCGACCGCCTCACCGGCCGCGGGGGCAGGCCCGTGCGATCGCCCTTCCCGAGCGTCGCGCACCCGACCCAGGCCGACCGCTTGGAGGTCCTCGACGCGCAGCTCCGGGCTCGCCCCGCGTACTACGGCGCCCTCGCGTACCGCCCCACCAGCGCCGACGGCGCCGGCGTCTCGCGCGTGACCTTCGCGTGGTCGTTCACCACCCAGGGCAACGCGAGCGACCTGCGCGCGCTGCGAGAGGGCCTCTACGGCCGCGGGGTCTTCGCCCCCCTCGCGCGCACCGAGCCTCGCATGGAGCCCGCCGAGCTCGCCCGGGGGACGGGCTGCAACGCCGAGCGCCGGGCGCGGCCCTACGTCGTGCGGGGCGAGGCGCTCATGTCGATGGTGACCAACCTCGGGATGATCCTCGGCCTCGACGAGGAGCGGCGGAACCGCCTCGTCGAGACGTACCGCTACGTCGACTACGTGGTCTTCGGCACCTACCGCACGCCCTACCTCATGGGCGACCCGCGCTCCACCGACCCCTTCGCGCGCTGGTCGATCAACCCGCGCACCGGCGACCTGGGGACGGTGGGCGTCGATGAGGTGCAGTTCGGGCTGGTGGTCCCCAAGGCCCTCGGGGGCCGCCGCGCGCCCTTCCCCGTCGCGCTCTACGGCCATGGGTACACGGGCAACTTCCTCGACACCCTCGCCACGGGGGCGTCGATCGCCTCCCACGGCATCGCCGCGCTGGGCATCAACGCGTCGGGGCACGGCCTCACGGTGACCCAGGGCGAGCGCGTGCTCGTGAACGCCCTGCTCTCGTCTCTCTGCGCCCAGGGCGCCATGGAGCCCCTCCTCACCAACCGCGCGCGGGACCTCAACGGCGACGACATCCCCGACTCCGGCGGCGACTTCTGGACCTCCTACGTCTTTCACACCCGCGACCAGGTGCGGCAGTCGGCGCTCGACCACATGCAGCTCATCCGGGCCATGCGCGGCTTCGACG
>JAEYZO010000482.1 GCA_023428035.1 Pseudomonadota bacterium
GCCCGGCGTCGTTCGTAGGGGCCCCCGCGTCGGCCACCGGAGGCGGCGTGTACGTCCAGCAGAGGAAGTTGTCCTCCCAGGTGTGCGGGTCCGCGGGCTCGTACCACTGGAGGCACGACATCCCGGCGATGGGCCCCGCGGTCGACCAGCGGAGGCTGTAGCCCGACCCCCGCGGCGCGCAGAGGTAGTTGTCCGTCCACGTGTGCGAGGCCGGCTCCGAGCCCTCGGTGATGGCGGTGCAGTCCATCCCCGCGATGGGGCCCGCGCTCGACCACCGGAGCCCGAGGTCGCTCGACGCGCAGAGGTAGTTGTCCTCCCAGGTGTGCGGGTCAGACCCCTCGCGGAGCTGCGTGCAGCTCATCCCCGCCACGGGGCCCGAGCAGCTCCACGCGAAGGGCCCCTCGCGGCGCTGGCAGGCGGTGTCGCGGGCCCAGCAGAGGTAGTTGTCGTCCCATGTGTGGGGGTCGGCGGGCTCCGCCCATTTCAAGCAGGTCATCCCCGCGACGGGCCCCGCGGTCGCGAACTGAAAGCGGTACGGCAGCCACGCCGGCGCGCAGAGGAAGTTGTCTCCCCAGGTGTGCGACGCCGGCTCCGAGCTCTCGTTCACGGCGACGCAGCGCATCCCCGCGATGGGCCCCGCGCTCGACCAGCGGATCCCGCGGTCGATGTCCGAGCAGAAGTAATTGTCTCCCCAGGTGTGCGGGTCCGAGCCCTCGGTGATGGCGGTGCAGCTCATCCCCCCGAGGGGGCCCGAGCAGTTCCACGCGAAGGGCGCGACGCGGGCCTCGCAGGGCGGCGGCGGAGGCGGACCCTCGCACGCGTCGCCGGGAGAAGCCGGGTAGGGCCGCTGCGCCACCCAGCGCCCCCCGCCGTTGCTGCACCCGCCCGAGAAGGGGTCTCGCGACACGCCGCCGATCTGCCACCCGAAGTGCAGGTGCGGGCCCGTCGAGCTCCCCGACGAGGCCGAGCGGCCGATCACCTGGCCGCAGCTCACGCTCTGCCCGCGGCCCACCGCGATCGAGTTGAGCTGCATGTGGCAGTAGATCGTGCGCGTGCCGTCGGCGTGCTGGAGCTGCACGTAGTTGCCGCAGCGGCCCCCGCAGGTGTTGCCCAGGGAGCCGTAGTTCGCGCAGCCGTTGTTGGTCGCGATGACCGTGCCCGCGGCGCCCGCGAGCACCGGCGTGCCGAGGCCGACGGGGATGTCGGTGCCGGTGTGGCCGTCGTAGCAGCGCCCGCCGCAGTTGTAGTCGCGGCACCCGCTGGCGCCCCCGTTGTTGTCGTAGCCGTAGCTGATGGTGGGCGCGGGCCCGCAGGGCCGACGGAAGCGCGTCTGCCCCCGCGCCGCCCCCGAAGCGAGCACCACCGCCGCAGCGACCACCGACGCGAGCCTCACGGCCGAACCATCGCGCAGTCGGGCGTCACGCGACAACTGGGGCTCGGGTGACCACGGGCGGGTCAGATCACGTCGAAGGTGTATCCGCCGTCGCCGTAGGCCTGCGCCGCGACGCCCTTGCGGAGCTCGTCGTCGTTGTCGTCGAAGGCCGCGACGTTGGCCTGCAGCCTCCGCTCGGCCATGTTCGCGAAGGCCGCGGTGAGCTCGATCTCGCGGTGCGCGCCGTCTTCGCCCTTGCGCTCGATGGCCCGGGTGGTGCGCGACAGCGCTGAGGCGAGCGCGTAGAGGTCGATCGCGATGTCGGCCACGCGGCGCTGCGTGTACTGCATCTCGGCGATCTCCTTGCCGTGCTTGCGCAGCACCTTGTCGACGTTCTTCTGAAAGTGCCCGACGTACTCCTCGAAGACCACGACCTCGCGGCGGAGCGTGCCATGCGCGCGGTTCATCCTCTCGCGCCCGAGCGCCGTGCGCGCCCGCTGGATCGCGAAGTCGTACAGGGGGCCGAAGCCCTTGATGGGCTCGCGCAGGACCCTCCCCACCTCGGTGAGCTTGCGCGACGGCCCCTGCATCCCCGAGAGCGCGATGAAGGCCCTCAGGATCTCGTTGGTGCCCTCGAAGATGAGGTTGATGCGCGCGTCGCGGAGCACCCGCTCGAAGGGGTGCTCCTGCATGTAGCCCACGCCCGCGGCGACCTGCAGCGCGTCGTCGGCAACGCGCCACAGCACCTCGCTGCCGAAGACCTTGCAGATCGCGCTCTCGAGGGAGTAGTCGGGCACCTTCGCGTCGACCATCCCCGTGGTGAGGTAGACCATCGACTCCAGGGCGTAGGTCTCGGCCATCATCCGAGCGACCTTGTCCTTGATCATCCCGAACTCGCCGATGGGGCGGCCGAAGGCGCGGCGGCGCTGGGCGCGGTCGACGGTCAGGCGCGTGAGCTTCTTGGCCATGCCCACGCAGCCCGCGGCGAGGCCGAGGCGGCCGGAGTTCAAGACCTCCATCGCGACCTTGAAGCCCCGGCCCACGTCGCCGAGCACGTTCGACACGGGCACCCGCGCGTCGTCGAGCTCCACCGTCGTCGTCGACGCGCCGCGGATGCCGAGCTTGGGCTCGTTCGGCCCCGTGCGGACGCCCTCTCCCCGCTCGACCACGAAGGCCGTGATGCGCGGCTTGGTGCGCTGGTCGGCCGCGGTGGTGCGCGCGAAGACCGTGAAGAGGTCGGCGACGCCGCCGTTGGTCGTGTAGACCTTCTGCCCGCTGAGCCGGTAGCCGTCGCCGTCGGCGGCGAGCTCGGCGCGGGTCTGGATGGCCGCCGCGTCGCTGCCCGCGCCGGCCTCGGTGAGCGCGTAGGCGGCGAGCCTCTCTCCCGTCGCGAGCTGCGGCAGCCACCGGCGCTTCTGCGACTCGGTGCCGAAGAGCAGGATACCCTTGAGCCCGATCGACTGGTGCGCGCCCACGGTCACGGCGATCGAGGCGTCGATGGCCGAGAGCTCTTCGATCACCCGCGCGTAGCTCGTCGCGCCGAGGCCCTTGCCTCCGTACTCCGTCGGGATCACCAGGCCGAACATCCCGAGGTCTCGCAGCGACTGCAGCACCGCCGGGGGGATGCTCTCCTCGCGGTCGATGCGCGCCGCGTCGACGGTGTCTGCGAAGCGCTTGAGGCTCTCGATGATGAGCCCGGTGTTCTCTCGCTCGGCCCTGCCCATCTCGGGGTAGGGGAAGACCATCTCCTCGGGGATGGCGCCGTAGAACACCGACTTCATGAAGCTCTCTTCGATCGCCATCGGGTGCGTCTCCGTACGCTGCGAGACCTATCACGGGGCCGCGCGGTCGAGGCAGCCGAACTCCAGCGCCTCGACCCACGAGGCGTAGGCGTCGTCGCCGACGAGCGCGAGGGCCTCGCGGGTGAGCGCCAGCGCGCCCGGCGTGTCGCCGCGGATCGAGCGCTCCCACGCGCGCCCCAAGGCCCTCTCCACGCGGGCGCGGTCGGCCAGCTTCAAGCGGTCTCCGCTCGGCGCGGCCTCCGCGGGGTCGACGCCTCGCGCCAGCCACGTGTTCAGCTCGAAGCGCGGCCCCGACGCGGCGCGGTAGTGCTCCACGAGGGGGCGGTCGTCGGTGAGCCGCGGGGCTCCGCGGGAGAGCTCGCGCACGCCGCGGGCGTCGAGCACCCAGGTGGCCGCGAGGGCCTCTGGCCCGTCGAAGCCCACCTCGGAGAGCGATCGGGCGACGGAGGGGGTCCATCGACGGCGCCACGCGTCGGGGTCGATCACGAGGGGGCAGTCGGAGCCGAGCACCACGGCCTCGTTGCGCGCGGTGATGAAGAGCGCGAGCTCGCGGAAGCTCCCGGCCATCGCGCCGAGCATGGCCCGGTCGAGGGCGTCGCTCTGCTGGTCGAGGGGGACCCACTGCGCCACGACCCCGCAGCGGCGCAGCGCGCGCTTCGCGAGGCGGTAGAAGCCCTCGGTGTAGAGCGTCGAGGCGCCCTCGGCGGTGGGGGGCGGGGGCTCCAGCGAGAGCACGTCGACGCGCGAGGCGGCGGTGGCGAGGTGCTGACGTCCGTCTTCGACCACGAGGGTCACGCGCGGGTCGCGCCACGCGCCGCGGCTGCTCTCGTCGAAGTGGGGCGCGAGGGCGAAGACGTCGCGGTTGATGTCGACCACGGTGAGCGATCGCAGGTCGTCGTGGGACGCGAAGGCCCCCGCTGTGGTGCCGGTGCCGTAGCAGACCTGCAGCGCGTCTCTCGGCGCGGGGTGCGCGAGCCAGGGGAGGTGCGCGAGGGTGCGCATGTACCTCCGCGCGGGGAGGATCGTGCTCGCGTAGGAGACCGTGCCGAAGACGAGCTGGTCGAAGCGGAACTCCCTCCCGCAGCGCCCGCCGCAGTCGCGGCCCCGCCCGCAGACCGTGTCGCGGTCGTAGTGGAGGACGGCCACGGTCCCGTCGCGGCCCTCGCGCACCTCGACGACGCGCGCGAGGGGGAAGGTCGACACCGCGCGGCGGAGGTACTGCGTGGGGAGCAGCGCCCACGCGGCGCACACGGCGAGGGCGACCCTCGGGGCGGTTCCGGCGTCGCCGCGGAGGGTGAGCGGGCGCGAGAGCGCGAGGGCCGCGGCGAGGTAGAGGGCGGCGCAGAGCGCGAAGCTCCGCTGGGCCCCGACGAGGGGTACGAGCACGAGCCCCGCGACGAGGGACCCGGCGACGCCCCCGAGGGTGTTGAGCGCGGCGGTGGCGCCCACCGCGCGGCCGAGGCGGAGCCAGCCCGCGCGACGCGCGGCCACGGTC
>JAEYZO010000279.1 GCA_023428035.1 Pseudomonadota bacterium
GGCCTGTTCACCACGGCGCTGACCGGGCACGGCGCGGTGGCGGTGATGGCCCACGGCGGCGTGGTGGAGGTGGAGATCGCGCCCGGCCGGCCGGTCCACGTCGCCCCGCAGGCGTACGTGGCCCACCACGGGGACGTACGGAACAAGCTGACGACGGCGATCGGCTGGCGGGAGATGGTCGGCCGGGGTTCGGGCGAGGCGTTCCAGCTGGAGCTGTCGGGGAGCGGGGCGGTGCTGGTGCAGGCGTCGGAGGAGAAGCTGTGAGCGCGTTCGCGACGGCCGGCGGGACCGGCCCGAGGATCTTCGACCCGGCCACTCTTCCGGGTGACGACAACGTCTACCCGTACACCTTCTGCGTGGAACTGGCGGGCGGCCGCTGGTTCCTCCAGAAGGGCAAGATGATCGCCTACTACGGCCACATGTCGTTCAACGGCGTCGGGTACGGGCCCCTGGACGCGCTGGTGCGCTCGGCCTTCCACTCGCCGATGCACGCGGCGGACTGGGTGGTGGCCGAGGGGACGGGCAAGATGCTCCTGGCCGACCGGGCGTACGACGTGAACTCCTTCGACCTGGACGACGGCAACCTCACGGTCCGCTCGGGCAACCTGCTCGCCTTCGAGCCGAGCCTCTCCCTCAAGCAGTCGATCGTCCCCGGTTTCCTGACGCTGATCGGCACCGGGAAGTTCGTGGCGGCCTCCAACGGGCCGGTGGTCTTCATGGAGCCGCCGCTCAGGGTCGACCCGGAGGCGCTGGTGGGCTGGGCGGACTGCCCCTCGCCGTACCACCACTACGATCACGGCTATCTGCGCGGGGTGCTCGGCGGGGTGCGGTCGCTGAC
This sequence comes from Pseudomonadota bacterium, assembly GCA_023428035.1. Lineage (GTDB taxonomy): Bacteria > Myxococcota_A > Polyangia > Polyangiales > JAEYZO01. The sequence goes on from JAEYZO010000279.1 coordinate 839, forward strand.
GGGGCTGGGCGGTGCCTCAGGCGAGGAGCACCAGTACGAGTTCAGCGGGGCGGGGACGGTGCTGCTCCAGTCGACCGAGAAGGTACTGGCGGAGCGGGCGACGGGGGCGGGACCCGGCCGGGCCACCTCTGGGTGAGCGGTACCCTGCGGAGTGTGACCTCGAACGTCTGCTCGCATCCCGGGCCGACCTCGCCACCCCTCTCACCGATCCCCCATTCGTTAGCTTTTCAACTTTTTAGGTAGAATCCACGTATGGAGACCGAAACGGCGACGCGCTGGCTGAGCGAGACGGAACAGTGCGTCTGGCGCACCCACCTGGACGTCAGCCGCCTGCTGATGCACGAGCTGGAGAAGGACCTCCAGCCGTTCGGCCTGACCAACAACGACTACGAGATCCTCGTCAACCTCTCCGAGGCCGAGGGCCAGCGGCTGCGGATGAGCGACCTCGCCGAGGCCACGCGGCAGTCCAAGAGCCGCCTCTCGCACCAGATCACCCGGATGGAGAAGGCCGGCCACGTCCGCCGCGAGCACTGCGAGTCCGACCGGCGCGGGCTGTACGCGGTCCTCACCGAGCAGGGCGCGAGCACCATGGAGGAGGTCGCCCCGCACCACGTGGCCTCCGTCCGCCGCCACTTCATGGACCACCTCTCCCCCGAGGCGCTGGCCGAGCTGAGCCGCGCGCTCGGCCCCGTCGCCGAGCACCTGACGCCCGCCCCCCGCTGAGAGCACCCCATGAGCACCCATCAACGATCGCTCCTCGACGGGCGCATCGCGCGGCGCGCGGCCCTCGACGCCCTGCGCAAGCTCGACCCCCGGCAGATGATCCGCCGCCCCGTCCTCTTCGTGGTCGAGGTGGGCGCGGCCTTCACCTCGCTCCTCTTCGTCCACGCGCTCGCCACGGGCCACGGAGACGCGCCCCCGGGCTTCACCCTCGCCGTCTCGGCCTGGCTCTGGTTCACCGCGGTCTTCGCGAACTTCGCCGAGGCCATGGCCGAGGGCCGCGGAAAGGCCCAGGCCGACGCCCTCCGCAAGGCCCGCCAGGACGTGAAGGCCACGCGCCTCGCCTCCGCCGAGCCCGACGCAGCGCGAGAGGTCGTCGGCTCCACCGACCTCCGCCGCGGGGACCTCGTGCGCGTCGAGGCCGGCGAGCTCATCCCCTGCGACGGCGAGGTGATCGAGGGCGTGGCCTCGGTCGACGAGAGCGCCATCACCGGCGAGAGCGCCCCCGTGATCCGCGAGAGCGGCGGCGACCGCAGCGCCGTCACGGGCGGCACCCGCGTCCTCTCGGACTGGCTCGTCGTGCGCATCACCGCCGACCCGGGGCAGACCTTCCTCGACCGGATGATCGCGATGGTCGAGGGCGCGCGGCGACAGAAGACCCCCAACGAGATCGCCCTCGACATCCTGCTCGCGGGATTGACCCTGGTGTTCCTCCTCGTCACCGCGACGCTGCGGCCCTTCTCGGACTTCGCCGTCACCGCCACCGGGCAGGGCTCGGCCGTGAGCCTCACGGTGCTCGTCGCGCTGCTGGTGTGCCTCATCCCCACCACCATCGGCGGCCTCGTCTCCGCCATCGGCATCGCGGGGATGGACCGGCTCGTCCAGGCCAACGTCATCGCCACCTCGGGGCGCGCGGTGGAGGCCGCGGGCGACGTGGACGTCCTCCTCCTCGACAAGACCGGCACCATCACCCTCGGAGACCGTCAGGCCGCGGAGTTCTTCCCCGCTCCGGGCCTCACCGCGCGTGCCCTCGCCGAGGCCGCGCAGCTCGCCTCGCTCGCCGACGAGACGCCCGAGGGCCGGAGCATCGTCGCCCTCGCGGCGGCGCGCTTCGAGCTCCACCGTCAGGACCTCGCGGCGCTCGGCGCGAGCTTCGTGCCCTTCACCGCGCAGACTCGCATGAGCGGGGTCGACGTGGGAGAGCGCGCGGTACGCAAGGGCGCCGCCGACGCCGTCGCGCGCTTCGTGAGCGCGAGCGGAGGGAGCGTGCCCGCCGAGGTGAAGGCCGCCGTCGACGACGTGGCCCGCCGCGGCTCGACCCCGCTGGTGGTGGCCGACGGCGCGAAGGTGCTGGGCGTCGTCGAGCTCAAGGACGTGGTGAAGACCGGCATCCGCGAGCGCTTCGCCGAGCTGCGCCGCATCGGGATCCGCACGGTGATGATCACCGGCGACAACCCGCTCACCGCCGCGGCCATCGCCGCCGAGGCTGGCGTCGACGACTTCCTCGCCGAGGCCACGCCCGAGGCGAAGCTCGCGATGATCCGCCGCTACCAGGACGAGGGCCACCTCGTCGCGATGACCGGCGACGGCACCAACGACGCGCCCGCGCTCGCGCAGGCCGACGTCGCGGTGGCGATGAACACCGGCACCCAGGCCGCCAAGGAGGCCGGCAACATGGTCGACCTCGACTCCAACCCCACCAAGCTCCTGGCCATCGTCGAGATCGGCAAGCAGATGCTGATGACCCGCGGGGCGCTCACCACGCTCAGCATCGCCAACGACGTCGCCAAGTACTTCGCGATCATCCCCGCGGCCTTCGTCGTCACCTACCCCGCGCTCGGCGCGCTGAACGTGATGCGCCTGCACTCGCCCACCACCGCGGTGCTCTCGGCGGTGATCTTCAACGCGCTCATCATCGTGGCGCTCATCCCGCTCGCGCTCCGCGGCGTCGCGTGGCGCGCCGTGCCCGCGTCGGAGCTCCTCGGCCGCAACCTCCTCGTGTACGGCCTCGGGGGGCTCGTGCTGCCCTTCCCCTGCATCAAGCTCATCGACCTCGGCCTCGCGGCCATGGGGGTGTCGTGATGGCCTCGCTCCTTCGCCCCGGGGGCGCGGGGGGGGGGGGGGGGGCCCGGCGGGCGGGGGGGG
>JAEYZO010000283.1 GCA_023428035.1 Pseudomonadota bacterium
GGGCCATCGCGGTGACCCTGGCCGCGGAGCGGCCGGGACTGCGGGTCGACGCGGTGGAGGTGTCGGAGGCCGCGGCGGCGGTGGCGCGCGCGAACGCGGCGCGGCACGGCGTGGCCGAGAGGGTGAGGGTGCTCGACGGGAGCCTCTACGGCCCCGTGCGCGGGGCGCGCTACGCGGTGGTGGTGAGCAACCCGCCGTACGTCCCGCGCGGCGAGGTCGAGGGGCTGATGCCGGAGGTGTCGCGGCACGAGCCCCGGCTGGCGCTCGACGGGGGCGAAGACGGGCTCGACGTGGTGCGCCTGGTGGTGAAGGGCGCTCCCGCGGCGCTGCGACCGGGCGGCGCGCTGGTGGTGGAGATCGGAGACGGGCAGGGCGCGGCGGCGGCGGCGCTGGCCGAGGCGGCGGGGCTGGAGGGCGTCGAGGTGCGCCGTGACCTGGCGGGGCTGGAGCGGACGCTGCTGGCGAGGGAGGGGTGACGGGTCAGAAGGCGGAGCACACGGCGCTGCTGGTGCCGTAGGTGTCGATGGGGGTGATGGCGCAGCTGCCGGAGGTGGTGGCGGTGATTCGGGCGACGCGCCAGAAGGTGTTGGTGGTGCAGTTGCCGGAGTTGGTGCCCGAGAGGGTGTTGGAGAGGTAGACCGCCGCGGGGGTGGTGCCTGCGCCGCAGTAGACCCGGACGGTGGCGCGCCGGCCCGAGGCGCCGCGGTAGTTGTGCACGCCGATGTAGTAGTTCTCGCCGATGGTGGGGGTGTTGACGCGGATGTTCTCCGGGCCGTTGGCGGTGACGTTGTCGACGTCGAGGCCGCCGCCCCAGGAGGAGTTCATGTTGCGGTAGTAGGTGTCGTAGTTGGAGAACCAGGGCTGGGTGACGTCGCCGTTGTGGAGGTGGAGGTCGACGTCGCCGGAGCCGTTCCAGGTGAGCTCGACGCGGATGCCGTGGCCCTGCGCGGTGAGGTTGAACTCGCAGGAGAGGGGGTTGCCGAAGCCGTCAGCGGCGGTGACGCGCACGCGGTAGTCGCCGACGATGTAGGGGGTCATCGACTCGGTGCGGCTACGCGGGGGCGACGGAGACCAGGCGGTGGACGACGCGCCGCCGTCGGGGCCCGAGATGATGGTCCACTGGTAGTTCGAGACGGTGCCCGAGGCGGTGACCGAGAGGGAGACGGTGTTGCCCGCGAGGATGGTGAGGTCGCTCGGGCAGGTGATGTAGCCGTTGCAGCCCTCGTCGACGGCGCCGTCGCAGTCGTCGTCGACGCCGTTGCAGACCTCGGCGCTGGGGGCGCCGGGCGTGCAGGCCGGCACCTCGCCGCGGACGCAGCCGGGCACCGAGCGGCGGCAGGCGCCGACGCCGCAGGTCACGTCCGGGATGCCGTCGTCGATGAGCGCGTTGCAGTTGTTGTCGCGGCCGTCGCAGGTCTCAGTGGCGCTGCAGGCCTCGCAGGCGCCCATGCCGTTGCACACGCCGTTCACGGGCGGGCGCCAGCGGATCGAGCTGTTGGGGACGACGGTGCCCGCGGTGTTGAAGCCCACGCGGTCGAGGTGCACCCCGTCGGCGCTCTGGAGGCCCACCGTCGCCCCGGAGCCGCTGGCGCGGGAGTCGCCGGTCATCGAGCCGTAGATCACCGAGATCGACTGCGAGGCCTCTTCGAGCACGACCTCGAAGTTGATCGAGGCGCCCGCGTTGCCGGTGTTGCCGCGGTCCTGGAAGTCGGCCTGGGACCACTGGGCGACGAAGAGCCGGTCGGGGGCCGAGCCGAAGGTGGCGAGGCACACCCCGCGGCGCATCGAGAGGTCGTCCCAGAGCGGGAAGATCGCGTCACCCATCGCGGCGGCGGGGATGTTCACGTTGTTCCACTCCGGCGGCAGGGTCTGGAACCCGAACGCCCCGTTGGCGCTCACCGACGCCGTCGTGCGCGGCGTGCCGTAGAAGCGGAAGGGGAAGGGCAGCGCGAAGCTCTCCACCCCGTCCTCGGAGTTGACCAGCACCTCGGTGTGCCCCGCGGCCTCGCAGGCCTCGAGCCAGCCGTAGGGCGACGTGTCGCGGGTGTAGTTCGACATCCCCACGCCGCACACCGTCCCCGCCGGGCGGTTGCCCGAGGGCACGCACACCGGCGAGCCCGTGCCGCACGAGATCCGCCCCGTCTCGCAGGCGTTGCCCGTCTCGCAGGCCGCGCCCTCCTCGCAGGCCACGCAGGCCCCGGTGTCGTTGCAGACCATCCCGCTGCCGCAGGTCGAGCCCGCGGGCAGGGCCCCGGCGTCGACGCAGGTCGTGGCGCCGTTGTCAGTGCACACCACCTGGCCGCGGCGGCAGGGGCCGGCGGTGAAGCACGCCGCGCCGGGGCGGCACTCCGTGGGCGCCTCGAGCGGTAGGCAGGAGTACTGCATCTCCGTCGAGCCCAGGGTGGGGGGCGCGTCGCCGAAGGCGCCGGGGTCGAGGTACGCGGTGAGCTCGATGTAGCTCGCGCGCTCCAGGCCCGGCTGGGCCACCCGGAGGAAGGCCCCGATGTCCATGGTGTTGGGCGTCGAGCCGTCGCCCCGGGGCGCGTCGGGCAGGAGCATCACCGGCGCGGCGGCGAGGCCCGCCTGGGTGAACGCGGCCCGCACGGCGAAGTGCACCGCGCCGCCCACGGGCACCGCGGCGGAGTAGTTCATCGTGCCCCAGATCGGCACCGCGTAGCGGTCGACGTCGGCGCAGTTGCCCTCGAAGACCCGCGACCACACCGCGCGGGGGCAGCGGGTGGTGTTGTTCGACGGCGCCCAGCGGAAGCTCGTGCCGGTGCGGGTCACGCCCGGGGTGTCGTAGGCCACGAGGTCGTACGAAGACCCGGAGCCCTGCTGCACGCCCACCGTCGCGCTGCCGCCGGTGGAGCGGTCGCCCTCGCCCTCCATGCGGTTGAAGTTCACGTCGATGGTGTTGAGGTCCTCGTCGAGCACGACCTCGAAGTCGAGGTGGGTGCCGGCCTGGGGCGAGGGGTAGAAGCCCGCGTCGCGCCACTGGATCACGAAGGCCCGGTTGGGCTGGGTGCCCACGGTGGCGGCGCAGACCCCGTCGCGCATCGCGAGGTCGTCCCAGAACGCGAAGATGGTGTTGGGCACCTCGGAGCTCGGGAGCATCGAGTTGACCCACTGGGGCGAGGCCGTCGCGAAGGAGACGTACCCGTTGGCGCTCACCGTCGCGGCGGTGTAGGGCACCCCGTAGAACGAGAACGCGAAGGGGAGCGCCACGTCGACGGTGCCCTCGTCGGCGTTGACGAGGTAGGTCTGGTGCCCCGCCGTCGCGCAGGCGTCGATCCAGGGGCGGGGAGACTCCACCCGGAGGTAGGGGCCGCCCGCGGTGGTCTCGCACACCGGGGTCACGCCCCCCGCCGGGGTGCCCGAGGGGCAGAACACCGACGCGGCGAGGTCGCCGTACTCCACGTTGGAGGAGCCCGGGGTCACCTGGTCGCCCACGTGGGGGCAGTCGACGATGTGCCGGCAGGTCGGGTCGCAGGAGTTGGTGCAGGGAGACACCAGCCCGATGAGCCGGCCCACCTGGCGGTAGGGGCGGCACTCGCCCCAGCGGCCCTGCTCGCAGCTCCGCACGCCGCCCTGGCAGACGCCCTCGACGCGGGTGCCGCAGGGCAGGGGGCCCTCGCCGGCGGCGCAGGCGCAGCCCTGGTCGGGGCGCACGCAGCGGGTGCACTGGTCGGTGACGTCGGGGTCGTCGTCGTCGCAGTCGGGGCCCGCGGAGCAGCCCATGCCGCGGCCGTCGCGGTCGCGGTCGGCGCAGGAGGGCTCGGGGGGGGGGGGGGGGTTGCGCGCGGGGTGGGAGGTGATGGG
>JAEYZO010000699.1 GCA_023428035.1 Pseudomonadota bacterium
GCGGTCATCTCGGGCCCCACCGCGACGAGCACCGCCGCGCCCGCCGCCGCCACGTCGCTCACCGCCGCGGCGTGCATCGAGGGGGCGAGAGCGCCGAGCTCCAGCATGTCGCCGAGGGCCACCACCAGGCGAGCGCCCCTCGCGTCGGCGATCTCCCGGGCCGCCGCCAGGGCTGCGCGCACCGCGCGGGGCGAGGCGTTGTACGTGTCGTCGATCACCATCATCGACCCGAGCTCCCTCGGCGCGAGCCGGCCCGGCGCCGCGCGCACCGCTCCGAGCGCGAGGGCCGCCGCGCGGAGCTCCTCCGCCGTCGCCCCCATCGCGGCCGTCGCGCAGAGCGCCGCGGCGAGGTTCACGGCCGCCGCGGGGCCGAGGAGCCCAGTGTCGACGGTGACCTCGCGGAGGCCCGGGCAGAGCGCGTCACGCAGCGCGACGGTCACCCTCGCTCGCCCCCCCTCGGTCAGCGCCCGCGAGAGCAGCCTCGCGTCGGCCTCGGGGGCGAGGCCGAAGGTCCACCTCGCGACCCCGTCGCCGGCCCGCGACATCTGCGCGCGGGAGAGGGGCTCGTCGGCGTTGCCCACCACCGCGCGCGACGCGAACGCGAAGAGCGAGCCCTCTTCTTCAGCGACGGCCTCGATCGAGCCGAGGCCCTCGGTGTGCGCCGCGTCGGCGTTGGTCACCACGGCGACCTCGGGGCGCGCCATCGCGCCAATGCGCGCGATCTCGCCCCGGGCGTTGGAGCCGCACTCGACCACGAGCGAGCGCGCCGCGTCGGGCATCGAGAGCGCGGTGAGCGGCGCGCCGACGAGGTTGTTGAGGTTTCCTCGGGTGGCGTGCGCGGGGCCCCAGACGGCGTCGAAGGCGGCGGCGAGGAGCTCCTTGGTGCTGGTCTTCCCCACCGCGCCGCTGACCGCGACGACCTTGAGGGGCGCGGCGGAGCGGGCGCGGGAGAGCCTCAGCGAAGCCAGGGATGAGAGCGCGCGGAGCGTGTCGTCGACCTCGACGCGCGGCCCCCCGTCGCCTCGACCGCGCTCGACCAACACCGCGGCGGCGCCCTCCTCGCGCGCCGACGCGAGGTGCTCGTGGCCGTCGAAGCGCTCGCCTCGGAGCGCGACGAACAGCGCCCCCGCGGCGATGGACCGCGAGTCCGTCGAGAGCCCGGCGAGGGAGAGCGAGGGGGCGCCGAGGAGCTCTCCCCCGGTCGCCTCGGCGACCTCGTGGAGCGTGAGCGCGAGCCCGACCTCGGGCAGCGGCGTCGCCATGTCAGCCTCCGCGCCTCACGCGCGCGGCGAGCGCGGCTCGGGCCTCGACCCGGTCGTCGAAGGGAGACCGTCGACCGTGGACCTCCTGATAGGTCTCATGGCCCTTGCCCGCGATGAGCACCACGTCACCGGGCCGGGCGAGCTCCACCGCGCGCGCGATCGCGGCGCGTCGATCGACGATGACCTCGTAGTCCGCGCCCTCGCCTCGCAGCCCGGCCTCGGCGTCGGCGACGATCCTCGCGGGGTCTTCGCTGCGCGGGTTGTCGCTCGTGAGGATCGCGAGGTCGGCCCCTCGACCCACCGCGGCCCCCATCAGCGGGCGCTTGCCGCGGTCCCGGTCTCCGCCGCAGCCGAAGACGCAGACGATCCGCCCGCGCGTCGTGAGCCGGAGCGTGGCGAGCACGCGAGAGAGGGCGTCGGGCGTGTGGGCGTAGTCGACCAGCACGTCGAAGCCCGCCTCTCCCTCGGCGGCGGCGACGCGTTCGAGCCGCCCTGGCGCGCCGTCGACCCCCGCGATGGCCTCCGCGGCGCGGTCGTAGGGAACGCCCATGGCCCAGGCCATCCCGAGCACGAGCAGCAGGTTCTCGACGTTGTGCGCGCCTCGCAGCGGCGACCGGAGCGCCACCGGGCCTTCTGGGGTCTCGACCGTCGCGTCGACCCCGTCGGCGCTCGCGCCCCCGGCGGTGACCCGCAGCGTGGCCTTCGCGCCCCGCGCCGAGAGCGTGACGGGGCTCGTCGAGAGCCGGGCGAACTCGGCCCCCACGGGGTCGTCGACGTTCAGCACCGCCACCGCGGGGGAGAGCTCGGTGAACAGCCGCCGCTTCGCGGCGACGTAGGCCGCCAGGGTGCCGTGGAAATCCAGGTGGTCCTGCGTGAGGTTGGTGAAGCCCGCGGCGCGGTAGCGCACGGCCTCGACGCGGGAGAGCGTGAGCGCGTGGGAGCTCACCTCCATCACCACCGAGGCCGCGCCGTGGTCTCGCATCGCCGCGAGACGTCGCGCGATGTCGTCGGCCTCGGGGGTGGTGTGCAGCGCGGGCCACTCCAGCTCGCCGAAGCGGTGCGCCACGGTGCCGATGAGCCCCGCGGTCGCGCCGCAGGCGGTGAGCACGCGCTCCAGCAGCCACGCCGTGGTGGTCTTGCCGTTGGTGCCCGTGACGCCGGCGACGTCCATCGACCACGAGGGGTGGCCCCACACCGCGTCGGAGAAGAACGCGAGGGCCCGCTCGGCGTCGGGCACGCGCACGACGGGTACGCCGAGCCCCGCGCCGAGGTCTACGCTCGCGGCCACTGCGACGGCGCCGCGCTCCACGGCGTCGCGCGCGAAGCTCGCCCCGTCGACCGCGCGACCCTGACGAGCGACGAAGAGGTCGCCCGGCACCACCTCGCGGGAGTCGTGGCGCACGTCGATCACCCGCGCCGCGGGGTCGCCCAGCACCACGGCGCCCTCGACCTCGCGCACCAGCTCGGCCAGCGAGGCGCCGTGCGGGTACACGCTCTTCCGGGGGACGCTCGCGCCGATCTCGCTCATGGCCTCACCTCCGCCGCGGCGGGCGCGACGGAGGGGGCGGGAGTGTAGCCCCCCGCGGGCTCTAGCCACAGGCGCACCGGGGCGCCCTCGGTCATGGCCACACCGGCCTCGGGCTCCTGACGGATGACCGTCCCGCTGCCCTCCATCGCCGCCGCGGCGCCCGCGGCGTGCAGGCGCTCCAGGGCCTCGCGCGCCCCGAGGCCCACCACCGAGGGCACCACCCTGCCCCCGGCGCCCTGCCGCTGCGCGACCTCCACCGAGAGGACCGGCCGCCTCCGGGGCGCCGGCGCCGGCGGGACCACCGGGGTCGCGCTGGTCGCCGGGAGCGCGCCGAGGTAGCGCAGCGACTGCTCCGTGACCCGACGAAAGAGCGGCGCCGCGATGGCGCCACCCGCGTGCGCGTCCTGCGGCTCGTCGATGATCACCGTGACCACCAGGCGCGGGCGGTTGGCGGGCGCGAAGCCGATGAACGAGCTCACCCAGCGCTGGTTGTCATAGCCGCGCCCACGCTCCCGGGCCTTCTGCGCCGTGCCGGTCTTGCCCGCTACGCGCACCCCGGGGATCGCCGCCTCGGTGCCCGTCCCGCCGGGCTCGGTCACCGACGTGAGCATGTCGCTCAGGAGCCGCGCCGTGGCGGGCTGCAGCGACACCCGCCCCGCGTCGGGCACGTTCTCCTCGACCAGCGCCCCCGTCGCGTCGAGCACGCGCGACACCAGGATGGGCCTGAGGAGCCTCCCTCCGTTCGCGACGGCGCCGAGCGCCTGCGCGAGCTGCATCGCCGTCACGCCCACCCCCTGACCGAAGGACACCGTCGCGACCTCGACGTCGTACCAGCGCCGCTCGCCGAAGCGCGCGCGGGCCTCGCCGGGGAGGGGCAGGCCCGTCCGCTCGCCGAAGCCGAAGCGACGGAACGCGCGCTCGAGCCCGTCGCTGCCCAGCGCGAGCCCGATCTGCGCCGCGCCGATGTTGCTCGACCGGGCAAGCACCTCCATCGGCGTGAGCATCGACTCGGGGTGCGTGTCGTGGATGGTCAGGTCGCCGATGTGGTAGGTGCCGCCGTAGCAGTTGATCGTCTGCCCGGGGTGGATCAACCCCGCGTCGAGGGCGGCGCCGACGGTGAAGATCTTCATCGTCGACCCGGGCTCGAAGCGGTCGGTCAGGGCGCGGTTGCGCCGCGCGTCGATCTCCGAGGCGCCGTACTCGTTGGGGTTGTAGGTCGGGTAGTTCGCCATCGCGAGCACCTCGCCGGTGCTCGGGTCGGTCACGATGACCGACCCGCCCCGCGCGGCCACCGACTGGCAGGTCAGGGCCAGCTCGCGCGCCGCGATCATCTGGATCGTCGCGTCGATGGTGAGCACGACGTCGTCGCCCGCCTGCCCGTCGCCGGGGCGCAGCCCGTCCGCGAACACGAGACGTCCGCGCGCGTCGCGCAGGCCCTGCACAGCGACGGGGCGGCCGTGGAGGTGATCGTCCATCGAGCGCTCGAGGCCCTCCAGGGGGTCGCCGACGGCGCTGACGAAGCCCGTGATGTGCGCGGCCCACTCGCGCTGCGGGTACCAGCGCCGGCTCTCCTCGACGAGGTCGAGGCCCTCGAAGCGGCGGGTCCCGAGCTCGCGGCCCAGGTCGGCGACGAGGGCCTGCACCGCGGCGTGCTCCTCCTCCGTCATGTGTCGCTTGAGCCACTGGAACCCGCGGGCGGCGCGCAGGCGCGACTCCACCTCGGCCCGCGGCAGGTCGAGCGCCGTCGCGAGGCGCTGGCTGAGGTCGGCGAGGTCCACCGCGCGTCGGCGCCTCCCTTGCGGGAGCGCGAGGCGCCGCGGGTTCGCCGAGATCGACCACGAGGGCACGCTCACCGCGAGGGGGTTGCGGTGACGGTCGTAGATGGTCCCCCGGCGCGGCTCCATCTGCACCTGCCGGAGGTACTGCTGCTCCGCCCTCTGCCGGAGCTCTGGGGCCTTGCGCACCTGGAGGTCCCACGCCGCGGTGGCGAGCCCCGTGAAGCCCGTGCCGAGCATCACCGTGAGCAGCCCGATCCGCACCTTCATCCACCGCGCGCGTCCCGCGTCGATGTTCTTCACCGCGCCCTCCCCGAGAGCCTGGCCGCCCGCGTCGCGCCGCCCACCACCAGCGTCGGGACGCGGTCGGGCTCCACCATCCCCCGCTCGCTGCGGGCCACGACCTCGAGCGCCGCGGGCGTGCGCAGCGCCGCGGCCTCGAGCCGCCACTGGTTGATCTGCGCGCGCAGCGTCGAGCCGTGCTGCCGCTCCTGGTCGAGCGCGTACCCCAGCCGGATGTTCTCCGTGCGCAGCGCGAGGTGCACCACGAAGGCCAGGCTCGCGGAGACCACCGCGAGGCCGTACAGCAGCACGAAGCGCGTCGTGCCGGTGTTTACCCTCGCGCTCACGCCCCGCCCCCCTCGCGAGGCGCCCTCTCGGCCACGCGCAGCTTCGCGCTCCTCGCGCGGGGGTTCGCGGCCCGCTCGGCGTCGTCGGCCTCGATGGGCCGCTTCGTCACCACGCTCAGCGCCTCGGCGCCGCGGAACGCCCACTTCACCTTCCGGTCCTCCAGCGAGTGGAAGCTGATCACCGCCGCCCGCCCCCCGTCGGCGAGCGCGTCGGGCAGCGCCGCCAGCAGCCGGTCCAGCTCCCCGAGCTCGTCGTTCACCACGATCCGCAGCGCCTGGAACGTGCGCGTCGCGGGGTCGATGTCGCCCCGCCTCGGGCCGCCCACGGCGCGGTACACCGCCTCGGCGAGGTGCTTCGTGGTCTGCATCTCCCCCTCCTCGACGGCGCGCTTGATCGAGCGCGCGATGCGCCGAGAGCGCCGCTCATCGCCGTACTCGAAGATCATGTCGGCGAGCTCCGACTCCTCGACGTCGCGCAGGAGCTCCTCCGCGGTGACCTCCGCGTCCGGCCCCATCCTCATGTCGAGGGGAGCGTCGTAGCGAAAGCTCATCCCGCGCTCGGCCCGGTCGAGCTGCATCGAGCTCACGCCGAGGTCCGCGAGCACCCCGTCGGCCCGGCGCCCGGCCAGCGCGGCGGTGATCCCCGAGAAGGGCGTCTGGTGGAACTCCACGCGGTCCCCGAAGCGGGCGAGCCGCTCGCGCGCGATGCCCAGCGCGCTCGGGTCGCGGTCGAGCCCGATCAACCTCCCCGTCGGAGACGTGCGCTCGAGGATCGCCTCGGCGTGGCCCCCCGCCCCGAGCGTCGCGTCGACCCAGAGCCCCCCTTCGCGCAGCGCGAGGCCCGCGCACACGGCGTCGAGCAGCACCGAGACGTGAGGGGCGGAGCTCATGGCGGCGCACACTCACCGCACGCCGCGCCCCGGAGCGTCAAACTTTCGACGCGGCCCGATCGCCCCTCGACCGGCGCTCCCGGATCGGCCGCCCCGGTGTTAGACCATCGCTGGCCCCACCGCCGAGGGATGGTCGACGTGAGCCCCGAACCGACCGACGACCCGATCGAGACCGCCTGGCGCGCGCTCCTGCCCGCGTGGGACGATGACGCCCGTCACAAATCCTTCGTGGCCCTCGCGCAGTCCCTCGGGCGCCTCCCCGACGCGGCGGCCCGCTACCGCGGAGTGCGCGACGACGAGGCCCTCGGCGCGAACGCCCGACGCGGCATCGACCAGGTGCTCAAGGTCGCGATGCTGACCCTCACCCCGCCGCGGAGGTCCGCGCCACCGCCCAAGGGGGTGTGGGCCGCCGCGGTGTCCTTCGCGATGTTGCTGGTCGTGGCGACGCTCCTGCTCTCACACATCACGCACGTGCGGGCGCTCCAGTCGCCGTGGTTGATCGCCGTCGAGCTGGTCGTCACGGCGCTGATCCCCTGGTCGAAGCTGATGCGCCGCCCGGAGTGACGTGAGCGGCGAGTTCGAGCGCGTGGCCCGTCTCAGGCGTCGCTTCGGCGCGCCGCCCGCGCCCTCCCTGGGCATCGGCGACGACGCCGCGGTGCTGCACTCGCCCGCGCCGCTGGTGGTCACCGTCGACGCGTCGGTCGAGGGCGTCCACTTCGACCGGGCGTGGGTGTCGCTCCGCGACGTCGCCGCTCGCGCGATCGCCGCCGCGGTGAGCGACGTCGCTGCGATGGGCGCGCGCGTCGACCTCCCAGGCTGCGGCCTCGTGCTCTCGTGGACGCTGCCTCGGGGGCTCGACGACCTCGATTTCGACGCGCTCGTCGAGGGCAGCGCCCGCGAGTCCGAGCGGCTCGGCGTCCCCATCGTGGGCGGGAACCTCTCGGGCGGGCCTTCGATCGCGCTGCACACCACGGCGCTCGGGCGCGCCGACGGCTCCACGCTCACCCGCTCCGGCGCTCGCGCGGGCGACGTAGTCGCCGTCACTGGTGCGCCGGGCCGAGCCTCACTCGGGCTACGCGCCCTTCGTCGCGGGGACCTCGCCCCGTCGTCAGAGCGCTTCGTCCGCGCGTGGAAGAGCCCGACGCCGCGGCTCAGTGAGGGCCGATCGATCGCGGGTCACGCCACCGCGTGCGTCGACGTCTCCGACGGGCTCGCGCAGGACGCCGCGCACCTCGCGGTCGCCTCGGGGGTGTCGCTGGTCATCGAGGTCGCGGCGCTACCCATCGACGACGAAGCGCGCGCCGCGGCGGCCGCCCTGCAGGTCGACCCCGTGGAGGCCGCGCTCCACGGCGGAGAAG
>JAEYZO010000718.1 GCA_023428035.1 Pseudomonadota bacterium
CGTACAGGAACACCAGGAAGCCGACGAGCGCGGCGACCCAGAACCCGATCTGACGGCGCGCGCAGCGAGGGAGATGGCGCGCTCGGCCCACGCCGCGGTCGACGCGCTGCGCGCGCTGGGGGTCCCGCTGGTGGCCGCGGTGGGCGGAGACGCCTACGGGGGAGGCTGCGAGCTGGCCGCGGCGTGCGACTACCGGGTGGCCGACGAGGGCGCGCGCTTCACCTGGGTGCAGACTCGCTTCGCGGTGACGACGGGCTGGGGCGGCGCGGCGAACCTCCTCGCGTTGGTGCCCCGCGGCACGGCGACGCGGTGGTTGCTCACGGCGCGGCCGGTGAGCTGCGAAGAGGCCCGCGAGGCGGGCTTCGTCGACGAGGCGGCGCCGCGGGGTGAGGCGGTCACGCGCGCGCTGGCCTTCGTCGAGGCGGTGGCGAGGCAGCCGAAGGTGGCGGTGCGACGGATGCTGACGCTGTTGCGCGACTCGAGCTCGCTGAGCCCTGCGATGGCCCGGAGGTTGGAGCTCGACCACTTCGGCCGGAGCTGGGCGACGCGCGACCACCACGACGCGGTGAGGTCCTTCCTCACCCGCTCGCGCTGACCGCGCGCGCCACGACACGCCCGCGGCGCGGGGGCGCCGCGCTGGCGATGTTCGATCTCATCACTCACCGACGCGCGAGCACTCGCCGCGCGAACCGGTGATCGCGTGGTGAGGCGCGAGCAAGGGCGCGTCCTGAGGAGCGACGCGTACTCGAGGTACGCGAGCGACGAAGGACGGCGCCCAGGCGACGCGCATCGCCGCGCGATCAAGCGAGCGACGAAGGACGGCGCCCAGGCGACGCGCATCGCCGCGCGATCAATAGGTAGCGGCGGACTGGAAGTTGATCCCCAGCGCGTCGCGCAGGGTGAAGTAGGTCTCCGAGATCGAGAAGAGGATCACGTCCTTGAGCTTCTCGTTCGGCGAGAGGTCGCCCGGGAGGCCGGGCTCCATGGTGAGCATCTTGCGCGCGACCTCGAGGTCGCCGCACATCAAGAAGCCCGCGCGCGCGGCGGTGAGCTCCACCGACTGGTACCAGCGCTTGATGTTCGACTGGCCGCCCTGCTCGAGGAAGATCCGCACCACCTTGCGCAGGCCCTCCGACGCCACGGGGTCCTGCGCGACGAGGGGCGCGAGCGTCTGCGCCGTCGAGAGCGCCTCGGGGGGGACGTCCTGGTCGGGCTTCACCACCTTGATCGCCGCCAGGAGGATCGCCGTGAGCTCCGCCGTCGTGGGGAAGAGCGTGCGGATGTAGTGCTCGTTGCGGTAGTACGCGAGGTGCTTGCCCGCGACGAAGGCGAGGTCCTGCGGGGTGAGGCCCGAGAGCAGGCCCGAGCCCGACACCGACGCGATGGGCTCGCTGGTCACGTAGCCCAGGCCGCCCTGCTGCGCCGGGCGCAGGAAGACGTGCGGCAGCGGCAGGTTCAGGGCCTGCGCCGACGCGGCGAGGGACTTCACCAGCGCGACGGAGCTCGTCTGCGGGTTCTGCAGCTCGGCCTGCGTGAACTGGAAGTTCGCCAGCGGCTGCGCCTTCACCTTGCGCAGCGGCTGCAGGATCGACGCGAAGATCTTCCCCACCACCGGGTCTTCGTTGGGGTGGAAGAGCATCTTGACCCAGTGCTCCTCGGTGAGCCTCCCCGTGGGCGCGAGGGGGCGCCGCGGGCGGTACTGCTCGAAGAAGGTGCGCACGTCCTCGCGGGCGCGCTCGCGCAGCACGAAGGTGGTGGTCGCGCCGACGCACCACGCCTTGTCGTACTGCCGCGACTGGTAATAGAGGTCGAAGACCGAGTGCAGGGCCTCGACGTCGCCCACGTCGGCGGTGATGTTCCTCTGCCAGCGCTCCACCGCCTCGGCCACGCGGTTCTCGCGGGTGTACAGCTCCGCGAGGATCTTGTTCTCCGTGACGTCGTCGGGCTTCACGTTCGACGCCATCTCGAAGGTGCGGATCGCGTTGTCGTTCTGAGAGAGGCGGTCGCGGTAGATCAAGCCCAGCGCGTGCAGGAGCCTGAACTCGAGGTCCGAGTCGCCCTTGCCCGCGACCCGCAGGAGCATCTTGCGGTACGAACGCTCGAGGTTCTTCCAGTCGCGCCGCGCGGTGAGCACCTCGTTGATCTTCACGAAGGGCTTCGGGTCCTGCGGGTTGTGGTCGAGCGCGGTGTTGTACCAGTTGAGCGCCTCGTCGGGGTTCTTGAGCTCCTGGTTGTAGATCGACGCGATGGTGTACGCGTACTTCGACTTGCGCGCGGGGTCGCGCTCGATGTCCGACACGCGCTGCACCACGTCGATGACCTTCGACCACTGCCGGGTCTCCTGGTAGAGCCCGAGCAGGCGGTGCAGGAGCACGTGGTCCGAGGGCTTGAGCTCCGACGCGCCCGCGATGGCCTGGATGGCCCGCTGCGGGTTCTTCACCTTCTCCTGCCAGAGGCCGCCGATCTCGACGAGCATCGCGAAGCGGGTCTCCTCGTCGAACTCGTTGTCGAGGATCTGCTGGCGGTACGCGAGCGACTGCTCCCACTCGCCGCCCGCGGCGTAGGTCTCGACCATCGCGTCGAGGGTCGGCCGGTGCCCCGGGAACTCCTCCAGCGCCTTCTCGAAGAAGTTGATCGCGCGGCGCCGGTCTGACTGCTCGCGCTTCACCACGCCGAGGCGGTAGTACAGGTCCGCGCGCGACTCCGAGTCGAGCTCGTCCTTGTGGTGCACCAGCAGCACCTGGAAGTGCTTGAACGCGTTCTCCCAGTCCTGCTTGTCGTAGTAGGCCCGCGCGAGCGCGGTGATCGCCTCGACGTTGGCCCGGTCGAGGGCCTGCGCCGCGGTGAAGGCCTTGATGGCCCGGTCGGTGCGGCCCAGCGACGCCGCCACCCGGCCCATCGTGAGCTGGATCTCGAGCTGCTCCGTCGGGTCGCGGCGGCCCGCCCGGCGGGTGAGCATCTCGGCCAGGGGCTCGGCCTCGGCCCAGCGCTGCTGCGAGGCGTAGTAGCGCACCAGCGGGAGCGCGGCCTCCTCGGCGTCGGGGTCGGCCGCGAGGGCCTCTTCGTAGACCCGCACGGCCTGGCTCAGGTCGTCGAGGCGCGTCGGGTCGCCGTAGAGGTGACCGAGCTCCGTGAGGAGCTTCGCGCGGTGCCGCGGCTGCTCGGTGACCGACTGCTCGCGGTCGAGGTAGCGCGCCGCCATCGCCCAGTCCTCGCGGCGGGTGTAGAGCGCGCGCAGGGCCTCCAGCGCGGGTTGGTAGCCGTCGTCGACGTCGAGCGCCGACTGGTAGCTCTCGATCGCGCGCTCCTCGTCCTGGAGCGAGCTCTCGGCGATGCGGCCCACGCGGAAGCGCAGCTCCACCGCGCGGCGCGGGTCGTCGACGAGGATCGTCGAGAGCTGCTCGAGCACGTCGAGGGCGCGGTGCCAGTCGCCGCGCGCCTCGTAGATGCGCGAGAGCGCGTCGAGCGCGTCGGCGTTCTGCCCGTCGATCTGCAGCACGTTGAGGAACGCGTCCTCCGCGTGGTCGGCGTCGCGCAGCTCGTCGGCGAAGACACTGCCCATCTGCAGGAAGATCGGCACCCGGTCGCGGCGCTCGGCGGTCGCCACGAGGTGCCGCTCCAGCGTCGAGACCAGCTCCTGCCACCTGCTCGTGTTGCGGTAGAGCCGCTCCAGGCCCCGGAGGGCCGTGTCGTTCGAGGGGTCGATCTCGACGATCTGCTCGAAGCGCTCGATGGCCTGGTCGGGCCGCACGAACTCCTCCTCGAGCATCTCGGCGATGCGCGTGAGGAGCTTGATCCGCTCGCGCTCCGTCGACACCACCTCGAGCTGAAGCTCCAGCACCCTGAGGAGCTCGGGGCTGCGACCCATCTTCGCGTAGAGCCGCTCCAGGCCCCGCAGCGCGTCGAGGCTCGAGGGGTCGCCCTGGAGCACCCCGTTGAACTCCGCCGCGGCGCCCTCGAGGTCGCCCACCCGGTCTTCGAGCACCTCGCCCACGCGCAGGCGCAGCGCGGCGACCTCGGCGGGGTCCTCCGTCGCGTCGGCCTGGCGGCGCAGGGCGTCGACCACGCGCGGCCAGTCGCCCGCGGCCTGCCACACCCTCGCGAGGGCGGCGAGGGCGGCGGTGTCCCTCGGGTCCACCGAGAGCGCGGCCTCGTACTGCTCCACCGCGGCGTCGGGCGCGTTGAGGTTGCGCTCGTACACCTCGCCGAGCGCGAGGTGACCCTGGCGACGGTCCTCGGGCAGGCGCGAGGCGTCGACCGCGCGCTGGAGGGTCTTCGCGAGGGGCTGCCACTGCTGGGTCTTGCGGTACAGCTCGCCCAGCGCGCGCAGCGCCTTCACGTTGTCCGGCTCCCCCGACAGGATCTTCGTGTAGATCGGGATCGCCCAGTCGGGCCGGTCGTGCTCCAGGCCGTACCAGCGCGCGACGTGCAGGCCGAGCTCGGTCTTGCGCGGGCCCGCGGGCTCGGCCTCGTAGGCCTCGTAGGTGCTCTTGAGCACCTCGTTCCACTTGCCCGTGGCGGTGGTCAGGCGCTGGAGGGTCGCCACCGCGCCCTCGTTGGCCACGTCCTCGTCGAAGGCGATCTGCGCCGCGGCGAAGGCCTGCTCGCGGTCCCCGAGGCGCTGGTCGAAGACGTCCGCGGCGGCGACCATGAAGGGCACGGCCTCGGCCGCGCGGCCCGACTCGGCGAGCTGGTCGTGGCGCGCGACATAGAGCGACGCGAGGTCGTCCCAGCGCGCGTTGTCGCGGTGCAGCGCCTCGAGCGCGCTGAAGGCCTGGTCGTGCAGGGGGTCGACCTCGAGGATCGCCTCCCACTGCGGTCGCGCGCCGTCGGGGTCGCCGAGGCGCTGCTCCCACACCCCCGCGGCCTGGAGGCGGATCTCGATCTTCTCCTCGGGCGTCTGCGCCACGCCGGCCTTGCGGTCGAGCACGTCGACCACGTCGCGCCACTCCTCCTGCGCGACGTGGATCGCCAGGAGGGCCTCGATGGCCGCGGCGTCGCCGGGGTCGATGTCGAGCACGCGGCGCCACGCGTCGACGGCCTCGTAGCCCTGCTGGAGCGTGTGCCAGAAGATCTGCCCGAGCTCGGCGTAGGCGGCCTTGAGCTCGTCGTCGCCGAGCACGCCCGCGCCGAGGGAGATGAGCGTCTGGTGCGTCGCGACGAGGTCGTCCCACGACTGCTGCGAGCGGTAGATCGCCGCGAGGGCGCGCAGGGCGTCGAAGCTCGCGGGCTCGATGTCGAGGGCGCGCCGGTAGCCCTCCACCGCGCGCTCGGTGTCGCCCACGCGGTCCTGGTAGACCCGCGCGATGCGCAGCGCGACGGCCACGCGGCGGTCGGGGTCGAGCTCCGCCGCGAGCTGGCGCTCCAGCACGTCGATGAGCTCCTGCCAGCGGCCCGCGGCCTCGTGCAGCGAGGCCACCGCGCCGAGGGTGTCGGCCTCCTCGCCGCGGAGGGTGAGCACCCGCTCGT
Organism: Pseudomonadota bacterium; assembly: GCA_023428035.1. Taxonomy (GTDB): domain Bacteria; phylum Myxococcota_A; class Polyangia; order Polyangiales; genus JAEYZO01. The sequence goes on from JAEYZO010000718.1 coordinate 5,470, forward strand.
AGAGCTGCACCGCGTCGTCGGGGCGGCCGAGGTACTGCTCCGCGAGGGCGCCCATGCGGCCGTAGAGCTCGGCCTGCTCCTCGTCGCCGTCGGCCACGTCGAGCTTGCGCTGGTAGACCGCGTAGAGCTCGGGCCAGCGCTCGGCGCTGAGGTAGATCGACTCGAGGGCGTCGAGGGAGGGGCGGTGCCGGGCGTCGACCTGCTCGACGATCTCGCGGTAGCGCGCCACGGCGTCGTCGGGGCGGTTGAGGTCCTCATGGAGGATCCGCGCGAGGCGCGACAGGTGCTCGACCTTGTCGTCGGGGTCGGCCGCGGTCTGCGCGCGGCGCTCGAGCACCGTGGCGAGCTTCTCCGACTCCGCCCCGGCGCTGTAGATCCGGTCGAGGGACTCCAGCGCGTCGGGCTCGAGCGGGGAGACCTCGAGCACGAACTGGTACGCGCCCTCGGCCGAGGCGAGGTCGCCGAGCTCCTCCTCGTGCACCCGCGCGAGCTTCTTGCCGATCGCGACGCGCACCTCGTCGGTCGAGGTCTCGGCCTCGACGATGTCGGCGTACACGTTGGTGAGCTCGGCCCACGCGCCGGTCTGCTGCGCGAGGCGCTCGACCTCGCCCTGGGTGCGCTCGTCGAGGGGCTGCTCCCTGAGCGCGCGGCCCACCCACTCGAAGGCCGTGGTCGGGTCCGAGAGGCGCTGCTCGGCGATCTCAGCGACGCCGTGCATCGCCTCGAGGCGCGCCGCGGGGTCCGTGATGAGGTCGAGGCCGCGGGCCTGCAGCGAGGCGAGCTTCTCCCACTCCTCGCCCATGCGGTAGATCGGGTCGAGCACCGCGGCCGCCTCGGCGCGGCGCACGCCGCCGGCGAAGAGCGACTCCAGCGCGGCCACCGTGGGGGGGTGGTCGCCCTGCACGTCGAGGATCTCTCGCCACACCGCGAGCGCGCCGTCGACGTCGCCGAGGCGAGACTCCAGCACCACGCCGAGGCGGTGCCTCAGCTCGATGCCCTCGTCGGGGCTCACGTCGGGCAGGGCGATCTGCCGGCGGAGGACGTCGGCCTCCTCGGGCCAGCGCTGCAGGGCCTCGTACAGCCGGTCGAGGGAGCGCAGCGCAGCGCCGTTCTCGGGGTCGATGGCGAGCACCCGCTGGTAGCGCGCGATGGCCGCCTCGGCGTCGCCCCGCTGCACCTCGTGGATCTGCCCCGCGCGGGCGAGGAGCTCGGCCTGGCGCTCGGGCTCGTCGGCGAGCGAGCCCGCGGCCTCGTCGTAGACGGCGGCGACGGAGTCCCACGCGCCGAGCTCGCCGCCCAGGCGCTCGAAGCTCACGAGGTTCTCCTCCGCGCGCGGGTCCTGGCGCACCGCGCGGGCCATCGCGTCGAAGGCCCCGGGGGCGTCTTCGAGCACGGTCTCGCGCACCTCGGCGATGCGCTGCAGGAGCTCGACCTTGCGCGGCGGGTCTTCCACGCGCCGGGCCTGCACCTCGAGCACCTCGACCACGCGGCCGAACTCCCCCGAGGCGGTGAAGAGCGGCTCGAGCACCTCCGCCGCCGCGAGGGGCTCGCGGTCGCCGTGGAGGATCTTCGTGAGCGCCTCGACCGACGGCTGGTGCTCGGGGATCGCCACGAGCACGCCGCGGTAGATCTCCACCGCGCGGGGCACGTCGTCGAGGCGCGACTCGTAGAGCTGCGCGGTGCGGTAGCGGTAGCCCGCGACCTCGTCGGGGTCCGCCGCGAGGTCGGCCTCGCGCTCGAGGATCCCCAGGAGGTCCTGCCAGCGGCCCTGCTCGGAGTAGAGGTGGTCGAGGCGCTGGATCGCGACGAGGTCCGCCGGGTCGAGCTCCAGCACGCGGTTGTACGCGTCGACGGCGCGCGCGCCGTCCTTGAGCTCCGACTGCCACACCGCGGCGACCTCGAAGTAGAGGCGCTTCTTCTCCTCGGGGTCGGCGATGAGGTCGGCCTTCTTCTCGTAGACCTCGAGGAGCTCGGCCCACCGCTGCTTCGCGATGAAGATCCGCACGAGCGCGTCGAGGGCCGCGACCTCGCCGTCGTCGACCTCGGCGATGCGCCGGTAGGTGCGCACGGCGGCGTCGAGGTCGCCGCGCACGGTCTCCTCGATCTCCGCGGCGCGCCAGAGGTAGGTCTTGCGCTCCTCGACGTCGTCGACGAGCTCGGCCTTGCGCCAGAGGGTCTGCGCGAGCTCCTCGGGCTTGTCGGCGAGCTGGTAGAGGCGCTCCAACGCCGTGACCGCCTCGAGGTTGGCCGGGTCGAGCGCGAGGATCGCCCGCTGGTGCCCGACGGCGCCGTCGAGGTCGCCGCGGCGCTCCTCGGCCACCGTCGCCGCGCGGCGCAGGAGCGCCACCTTCACCTCGACGTCCTCGCTCGCCGCGACGCGCTCCTCGAGCGCCCCGAGGAGCTCCGCGTCGCCGTCGATCGACTGCGCCACGCGGTCGAGCGCGTTGAGGGTGTCCTCCCGCGACGGGTCCTCGGCGAGGGCCCGCGCGAGGCTCACGAACGACGCGCGGCCGTCGTCGAGCGCGTTCTCGTGGATCTCCGCCACGCGCTGCAGGAGGTCGACCCTGAGCGCGCGGTCGTCGGTGTTGCGCACCCACGTCTCGTAGGCGCTCACCAGGCTCTGCCACGCGCCGGTCTCGCGGTACACGGGCTCGAGGATCTCCACCGCCGCGGGGGTGAGCGCCGCCTCGGGGAGCATCGCCTCGAGGGCCGCGACCGCGGTCCCGTTCGAGGCGTCGCGCGCGAGCACCTGGCGGTAGATGTCGATGGCCGCGGAGCGGTCCCCCAGCCGCGCGTCGAAGACCCCCGCGAGCCGGAGCTGCAGCGCGGTCTGCGCCTCGGGGTCCTCCGCGAGGGAGAGCTGCAGCCCGAGGTTCTCCGCCAGCGCGCTCCAGCGCTCGTTGCGGGTGAAGAGCCGGTCGAGGGCTCCGAGCGCGGTCGCGTTGCCGGGGTCCCGGTCGAGCACCTCGCGCCACGTGGCGATGGCCGCGTCGGCGTCGCCGAGCCGCTCCTCCTGCACCGCCGCGAGCTCCGACATCACCTTGTCGTAGGCCGCGGCGTCGGAGGTCACCTCGAGCCTGCGCCGCAGCGTCGCGAGCACCTCGGGCCAGCGCCCCGCCGCGCGCCAGATGCGCTCCAGCGCGCGCAGGGCCACCATGTCGCCGGGGTTGCCCGCGAGCACCTGCTCCAGCGCCGCGACGGCGTTGTCGACGTTGCCGAGCTGCCGCGCCTCGATCTCGGCGATGGCGACGAGGAGCTCCCTGCCGAGCTCGTCGCCCGCGTGGCGCGCCGAGGCCTCGCGGAAGAGCGTCACCACCTCGGTCCAGCTCCCGGTCTGCTCGGCGAGGTTGACCAGGGTCTCGCGCACGCCGTCGTCGCCCGGCGCGTCGCGGAAGGCCCTGCCGTAGGCGTCGAGGGCGCGCTTGGGGTCGCCGAGCTGCGTCGCCGTCACCTGGCCGATGCGGGTGAGGAGCTCGACGCGGGCGCCGACGGCGTCTTCGTCGACGGCGAGGATCTCGAGCGCGCGCACGAGGGCCTCCCAGTCTCCGCGCAGCTCGTACACGGGCTGGAGGATCGTCGCGGCGTCGCGGCGGAGCTCGGGGTCGCGCAAGAAGCGCTCGAGCGCGTAGCGGGCGCCCTCGTGCTCGGGGTCGAGCGCGAGGATCTCGCGGTGCAGGGCCACGGCCTCGGCGCCGCGCTCCAGCCGCTGTTCGAGCACCGTCGCGAGGCGGAAGCGCAGCGCGGGGCCCTGGGCCTCCTCGCCGAGGGCCTCGGCGACCTCGAGCTCCCTGCGGAGGACGCGCGCGAGGTCGTCCCACCGAGAGAGCTTCTCGTAGAGCCGGTCGAGGGCCGCGAGGGCGTCGGGGTCGTCGCCGAACTCGCCCACGATGGTCGTCGCGGCCTGCACGGCGCGCGCGAAGTCCTGCTGCTCGTCTTCAGAGACGCGCGCGATGTCGAAGAGCACCGCGCGGCGCTCCTCGCCCTCGGCGAGGATGAGACGTCGGTCGAGCACGTCGAGGAGCTCAGCCCACTGGCGGTTCGCGCGGAGCAGGCCCTCCAGCGCCGAGAGGGCCTCGGCGTTGCCCGGGTCGGCCTCGAGCACGCCGCGGAACTCCCCCGCCGCGCCCTCGAC
>JAEYZO010000779.1 GCA_023428035.1 Pseudomonadota bacterium
GGGCAACGCCGCGCACCTGCGCGCGGTCGCGGCGTCGCTCGCGGAGTCGGCGCCCGACGACCTCGACGCGCGGCGCGAGCGGGTGGGGCCCGAGTGGCACGCCTGGGCCGTCGAGCAGCTCGCCGACGCCCTGGAGGTGCTCCCCCGCGGGAGGCTCTTTCGCCCCGAAGACCTCTGGGAGGTCGCGCACCTGCCCGACCTGCCCAGCGACTCGGCGCGGCTGTCTCTGCGCGAGGTGAACGGGCTCGCGGCGCGGGTCGGGGGCGTGTCTCCCTCGGTCGCGCTCAAGCTCCGGCACACCGCGAGGGAGGTGCCCGTCGAGGCCGAGGAGAGCGACCACTACCCCGCGGGCGGCTTCGACGCGGTCAGCACCAAGGGCAGCTTCGAGAACCTCGTGCGGAGCGAGGTCGCCTACGTGGGCGAGGGCTCCGAGCGCGAGGGCGGCGTCGACCTCTTCGACGTGCGCTTCGCCGAGGGCGAGCTGCTCTTCTACACCCGCGACGAGTCGCCGCTCCTCGACGCGCGGCGCGACGTGACCGTGGTGATCGACCGCCCCGCGCAGCAGCGGCACAAGCACCCGGCGCTGGAGTCGCAGACGCTGGTGCTCGCCGAGGCCCTGGCCCTCACCCTCCAGGCCGACCTGGTGCGGGCCTTCGGGCCTTCGGGCTCGCGCTGCGCCGTGATCTGGCTCGCGCCGAGGCCCGACGACCTCGCCGCCGCGGAGGAGGAGCGCGGGCTGCTGGTGCTGCCCCTCGGCGCCGAGGTCGCGCACCGTAGGGTGAGCCTCGAGGTCGCGCGGTCGTGGGGCGAGGTGCCCGAGGCGGGGCGGGTGGTGCTCTCGCCGCTGTCCGAAGACCCGGGCGTCCCGCACGCGGCGTGGGTGCGCGTCGGCGACGCGGAGTGGACCCTCGACGGAGAGGGCTTCGACCTGCGCGACGCCCCGGCGGCCCTGCGCGCGCTGGGCGACCGGCTCCTCGCCGCGGTCACGCGGCGCGGTCGCCCCCGCAAGCGCAAGCGAGCGTGAGCCCTCAGGAGGGGTCGCGGTAGCCGCCGTCGACCCAGCGCTGCGCCGAGGTCTGCGTGAGCTTGAAGCCCGGCGACACCCGCGAGCGGGCGGTCACCTCGCCGTCTTCGCCCCAGGCCGAGAGCACGGCGTGGGGGTCGTCGTCGTCGGGCACGATGTCGAGGTCGACCCGCACCCGCCCTCCCGCGCCGTCGTCGACGGTCTGGGACTTGTGCAGCATCGCGCGGCGCTGGTGCGCGTGGCGCTGGAGCACCTCAGTCGCGGTCTTGACCAGCGTCGCGAAGGCCGCCTGGTCGAGGGGCTTCGGGTTCTTCTTGTCTCGCCCCATCGTCCAGGGCCCGACGAGCGCGGGCTCGGGCTCACCGTCTTGGATCATCTCGACGGCCCAGCCGTCGTCGTCTAGGTTCTTCACCACCCGCGCAGTCCACCCGTCAGCCTTCCAGAGCCGGGGATCCTGCTCCTCCGGTCGAAGGGCCCGAGGAACCATCGTGCCCGTCTCGTCGTGTTCGCTGTCTGTCATGACGTCGAAGCAGCATAACAGCCCCGACTCCAGGTTCCCGCGCCGCGACGCCTTCGCCGTGACGTTCCCTGTCACCCCTCCCTCGCGCCGTCACCGTGTGGAACCCCTCGTGCATCGCGCCCCGCAACCGGGTCGCCCCCTCATGCCTCTGAAGCCCGAGTGTCGGAGGGCAGCACGGTGACGGGTCTACCGACGAACTCCGGGCCCCACGGCGCCACGGTGCTCGTCATCGAAGACGAGCCTGACATCCTGGCCAGCGTCTTGGCCGCGCTCGAGTCCGAGGGCTTCGAGGTCATCGGCGCTGAGAACGGTCGCATCGGCGTCGCGCTGGCCTTCGCCGAGCGCCCCGACCTCATCCTCTGCGACGTCTCGATGCCCGAGCTCGACGGCTACGGCGTGCTCCGGGCTTTGCAGCAGTTCCCCGAGACGGTGAACACCCCGTTCATCTTCCTCTCGGCCCGCTCCGAGCGCGCCGACGTGCGGGCCGGGATGAACCTCGGCGCCGACGACTACCTCGTGAAGCCCTTCTCGGTCAGCGAGCTCTTCGACGCCATCCACGCCCGCCTCCGTACCCGCTCGGTGCGCACGCCCTCCCGCGAGGAGCGCTCGGTGGTGCCGCAGGCCCTCGCGCCCACGCCCGACGCGGGGCTCCTGCGCCCGACGGTGATGCCCCGCGAGGTCGTGGGCGAGCGCTTCGAGGTCGAGTCCCGCGCGGGCTCCGGCGGCATGGCCACGGTGTTCCGCGCGCGCGACCTGCGCGAAGACCGCGCCGTCGCGCTCAAGGTGCTCCACAGCCAGGGCGAGAAGGTTCGTGAGCGCTTCAACCGCGAGGCCGAGGTGCTCGCGGAGCTGTCGCACCCGCACATCGTCCGCTACGTGGCCCACGGGGTGACCTCCGCCGACGCGCCCTACCTCGCGATGGAGTGGCTCGAGGGCGAAGACCTCTCCGCGCGCTTCGCCCGCGGCGGGCGGCTCACCGTGGGCGAGTCGGCCCGGCTCATCGCACGCGCCGCCCGCGCGCTCGGCCACGCCCACGCCCGGGGCGTGCTCCACCGCGACGTGAAGCCCTCGAACCTCTTCCTCGTCGACGGCGATGTCGACAAGGTCAAGCTCCTCGACTTCGGCATCGCGCGAAAGGTCGCCGCGGCCGCGGGCACGACCCGCACCGGCACCACCCTCGGCACGCCGGGCTACATGGCCCCCGAGCAGGCCTCGGGGTTGCGCGAGGTCGACGCGCGCTCCGACGTCTTCTCCCTCGGCTGCGTGCTCTACGAGTGCGTCGTGGGCGAGGCGCCCTTCCTGGGCGAGAACGTGATGGTGATCCTGTCGAAGATCCTCTTCGACGACGCGCCCCGGCTCTCGGCCCGGCAGCCCGCGGTGCTCCCCGCCCTCGACGACCTCGTCGCCCGGATGCTCTCCCGCGACCCCGCGGGC
>JAEYZO010000874.1 GCA_023428035.1 Pseudomonadota bacterium
TCATCGGGCGGAGGCACGTGAACGTCCGCTGGGGGCGCCGGGGGCGGCCGGCGCTGTGGTTGCTGCGCGGGGGTCGGCCTCGGCGCGGGCGCGGACGGGTTCGATCGCTGACAGGCCGAGAGCGCGAGGAGCGCGGCGAGGGCGTGGCGTCTGGGCATTGCTGCGACGCTAAACCCACAGCGTTCGCGAACCAACGGTCATCGCCGCGACCGCGAAGCGAGCGACGCACCGTCGAGGCGGCCTGCGAAGCCCCTTGCTCACGGTGACACCGCGGGGGAGCCCGTGTATAGCGCGCGCCCTGCGGTCCCCGTCGGGTTCGGGGCCTCGCGAGGAGAGAGAGACCGATGAGCGAGAGACCGTGGTCACCGACCGTCGCCGACGCGATCCGCTTCGCCGCTGAGCGGCGGGGCTCCCTCGGCGGCTACCACTTCGCAGACCCGCGCGATCCCGAGAGGTTCTACGACTGGAACCAGCTCCTCGACGCCGCGCGAGCCCGCTCCGCCGCCTTCTACGCCGAGGGCCTGCGCAAGGGCGACCGCCTCGCGATGGTGATCCCCTCGCCCGAGGACTTCGTCCTGAACTTCCTCGGCGCGGTGCTGGGCGGGATCGTGCCCGTGCCCATGTACCCGCCCGTCGCGCTGGGCAAGGTCGAGAGCTACATCCGCAACGTCGAGCACATCGTGGCCTCGTCGGGCGCGAAGGCCCTGCTGGTGACGAAGCAGGTGCGGCCGATCATCGCCTCGGTGCTCGACACCGGCGCGGTCGAGAAGCTCGTCACCGTCGAGTCGCTCAAGCTCGACGCGCCCCGCGCGGGCACCGAGCCAGAGGTCTCGCCCGAGGACATCTGCTTCCTCCAGTACACCTCAGGCAGCACCAGCGCGCCGAAGGGGGTCGTGGTCACCCACGGGAACCTCAGCGCCAACTGCTGGGCCATCATGGACGAGGTGCTCGGCACCGACTGGCGCACCGACCACGCCGTCTCGTGGCTGCCGCTCTACCACGACATGGGGCTCATCGGCTTCGTGATCTCCCCGGTGTTCGACGCGATCTCGGTGACCTTCCTCCCCACGATGGAGTTCGTGAAGAGGCCCTCGTGGTGGCTCGAGGTGATCTCGAAGAAGCGCGCCACGATCACCTTCGCGCCGAACTTCGCCTACGCCCTCGTCGCGCGGCGCGTGCGAGAGAGCGAGGCGAGCCAGTGGGACCTGTCGTGCATGAAGTGGTGGGGCTGCGGCGCCGAGCCCATCCAGCCCCTGACCTTCAAGGACTTCCTCGCGAAGCTCGCCCCCGCGAAGATCAACCCCGAGTCGCTGCTGCCCTGCTACGGCATGGCCGAGGCGACGCTGATCATCTCGCACGCGAACCACGAGGGCGCGAGCGCGCTCAAGGTCGACCGCGTCGACATCGAGGCCTTTCGCCAGGGCGAGGCGAAGCCCTTCGACGGGAGCGAGAGCCCCAACGAGCCGCCCCGCTCCGTCGAGGTGGTGAACTGCGGCCGGCCCATCAAGGGCCACGAGGTCGTGGCGATGGACGAGGAGGGCAACATCCTCCCCGAGAGGGCGGTCGGGGAGCTGTGCTTCAAGGGCCCCTCGGTGGCCGGCGGGTACTACCTCAACCCCGAGGCCACCGCGGGCGCGTTCAAGGGCGAGTGGCTGCACTCGGGCGACAAGGGCTACGTCGCGGGCGGCGACGTCTACGTCTGCGGCCGCATCAAGGACCTCATCATCATCAACGGGCGGAACTACTACCCCACCGACATCGAGTGGGTGGTGAACGACATCGAGGGCGTGCGTCGGGGGAGCGCGGTGGCCTTCGCGACGCTGCCCGCGAGCGCGTCGAGCGAGCACCTGGTGGTGGTCGCGGAGTGGGCCGGCAAGGACAAGCCCTCGGAGTCCGCGATGGAGGCCACCCGCAAGCGGGTGAAGGAGAAGGTGCAGGCCGACATCGGGCTGAACGCGCACGACGTCGCGCTGATCCCGCCGGGGACGGTGCCGAAGACCTCGTCGGGCAAGCTCCAGCGGCGCAAGACGAAGCAGCAGTACGAGGAGGGCACCCTCGGCGACGAGGCCCCCACGACGGACTCGATGCAGGCCAAGGCCGCGGTCGCGAAGCAGGTGGCGCGGTCGTACGTGTCGCTCGCCCGGAGCGAGGTGATGTCGCGGCTGCCCGACCCGGTGCGGGCGATCTTCGGCAAGAAGAAGGGCTGAGCCGTTTCGGGCTGGACCATCCTCTCAGCGGTGCGGCACCCTCCCGCGGGCCGTGAGGTGACGCCATGCTCGGACCGCTTCTCCGCCCCGACGTCGAAGAGCTGATCCGAGCGAAGGACTGGGACACCCTCCGCGAGGTCATGGGCGACCTCGAGGCGCCCGACCGCGCCGAGGTCCTCGAAGAGTTCTCCCTGAAGGACAGCGCGCTGGTGGTGCGGATCCTCCCGCGCGAGACCGCCGCCGAGACCTTCGAGTACCTGCCTATCGAGCGCCAGTCGGAGCTGGTCGAGACCTACGGCTCCGAGCAGTTCGCCTCGGTGCTGGAGGAGATGTCCCCCGACGACCGCACGCGGTTGTTCGAGGAGCTCCCCGCCGAGGTCACCCGCCAGCTCCTCCTGAAGCTCTCGCCCGAGCAGCGGCGCATCGCGAGCGCGCTCCTGGGCTACCCCCCCGACTCCGCCGGGCGCTCCATGACGCCCGACTACCTCGCCCTGCGCCCCGACATGACCGTCGCCGAGGCCCTGGCCTACATCCGCCAGCACGGCAAGGACGCCGAGACCATCTCGACGGTGTACGTGGTCGACAAGCGCGGCCGGCTCCTCGACGACATCCGCCTGTCGACCCTGGTGCTCGCCGACCCCGAGGCGCACGTCTCCGACCTCGACGACCGGCAGCTCGTCTCGATCCCCGCGACGGCCTCGAACGAAGACGTGGTCGCGGCCTTCGAGAAGTACGACCGCGTCGCGCTGCCGGTCACCGACACCACCGGCGTGCTGGTCGGCATCATCACCGTCGACGACGTCCTCGACGTGCAGGCCGAGGAGGCCACCGAAGACATCCAGAAGCTCGGCGGCACCGAGGCCCTCGACGCGCCCTACCTCGACACCGAGCTCATGGTGATGGTCCGCAAGCGCGCCGGCTGGCTCGCGGTGCTCCTCGTGGGCGAGATGCTCACCGCCACCGCGATGGCCTACTACGAGCACGAGATCGCGCGCGCCGTCGTGCTGGCCCTGTTCATCCCGCTCATCATCTCGTCGGGGGGCAACTCAGGCTCGCAGGCCACCTCGCTCATCATCCGGGCCCTCGCCCTCCGCGAGGTCGAGCTCAGCGACTGGTGGCGGGTGCTCCTGCGAGAGATCCGCACGGGCGCGCTCCTCGGGCTCATCCTCGGCGCCATCGGCTTCATGCGCATCCAGTTCTGGCCGGGCCGCGAGGCGGTGTACGGCGCCCACTACACCCGCATCGCGCTCACCGTGGCCGGCAGCCTCGTCGGGGTGGTGATGTTCGGGAGCGTCGTGGGCTCGATGCTGCCCTTCCTCCTCCGCAGGCTCAGGCTCGACCCCGCGACGGCCTCGGCGCCCTTCGTGGCCACCCTCGTCGACGTGACCGGCCTGGTGATCTACTTCACCGTGGCGAGCGTGCTGTTGAAGGGGGCGCTGCTGTAACGGGCGGTGGAGTCGTGATATCGACCGCGCCCTGACCATGGCAGACGTCGTCGCGATCCGTTCCCTGGGCGAGCACGTAGGAGAGTCCGTCACCCTGCAGGGGTGGCTCTACAACCGCCGCTCCTCGAAGAAGCTGATCTTCCTCGAGCTGCGAGACGGCACCGGGATCGTGCAGGCCATCGCCTCGCTCGCCGACCTCGGGCCCGAGGCCTTCGCCGAGGCCGACAAGCTGCCGCAGGAGACGGCCCTCCGGGTGACCGGCAAGGTCGCCGCGCACCCCAAGCACCCGGGCGTGTACGAGCTCCAGGTGGCGAGCTTCGAGGTGGTCGGAAAGGTCGAGGGCGAGTACCCCATCTCGCCCAAGGACCACGGCGTCGACTTCCTCATGGACCACCGGCACCTGTGGCTGCGGTCCAAGCGGCAGAACGCGATCCTCAAGGTGCGCCACCAGATCATCAAGGCGGTGCGCGACTACTTCGACGACAACGGCTTCGTGCTCGTCGACACGCCGATCTTCACGCCCAACGCCTGCGAGGGGACCTCGACGCTCTTCGAGACCGACTACCACGGCGAGCCGGCCTACCTCACCCAGTCGGGGCAGCTCTACTCCGAGGCCTCGGCGATGGCCTTCGGCAAGGTCTACTGCTTCGGCCCGACCTTTCGCGCGGAGAAGAGCAAGACGCGACGCCACCTCGCGGAGTTCTGGATGGTCGAGCCCGAGGTCGCCTACATGGACCTCGACGGCGACATGGACCTCGCCGAGGACTTCCTCACCGCGGTCATCGGTCGCGTGCTCGACCGCTGCAAGGAGGAGCTCAAGGCGCTCGACCGCGACACCACGCAGCTCGAGCGGGTGCAGAAGCCCTTCCCCCGTATCAGGTACGAAGAGGCCATCGCGATCCTCCAGGGCGCCTACGACCTCCGCGAGAAGGAGGGCAGGCTCGCCCTCGACGCCGAGGGTCGGCCCGAGCGCCGCCCCGAGTTCGGAGACGACTTCGGCGGCGACGAGGAGACCGTGATCTCGTCTCGCTTCGACCGGCCCGTGATCGTCCACCGCTACCCGGCGAGCCTGAAGGCCTTCTACTTCAAGCGCGACGCGAGCGACCCGCGCCTCGCGCTCGGGATGGACGTGCTCGCCCCCGAGGGCTACGGCGAGATCATCGGCGGAGGTCAGCGCGAAGACGACCTCGCGACGCTCCTCGCGTCGATCGAGCACCACAAGCTCCCGCGCGAGGCCTTCGAGTGGTACCTCGACCTGCGGCGCTACGGCTCCGTGCCCCACTCGGGCTTCGGCCTCGGCATCGAGCGCACCGTCGCTTGGACCTGCGGCCTGCCCCACGTGCGCGAGACCATCCCCTTCCCCCGGATGCTCAACCGCCTCACGCCCTGAGAAGCCCGGACCCTCGCCGCGAGTGCGGCATCTGACCGCCCTCCCTGGGTGACCGCGACCCCGCGCCCCGAATTTGGGCTTGATCTTCGGCGGCCGCCAGACGATCACCGCGGGCAACAGCGGGTCGGGCGGGTCTCTCCTCACGCCGACCCGAGCCGCGAGCGAAAGGAAGAACCCCTATGCGTCACTCCATCATCGCCACCGTCGTCGTCGCGCTCCTCGCCGCGTGCAGCAGCACGCAGCCGCCGCCCCCCGCGACGGCGCAGACCGTGGTCGAGCCGGCCCCGGCGCCGGCCCCGGCCCCCGAGCCCACCC
>JAEYZO010000878.1 GCA_023428035.1 Pseudomonadota bacterium
GCGCCGGCGTCGGCGTGGGGCTGCGGGGCGGGGCGAGCGGGCGGGTCTTTCTTGCAGGCGATGCTGAGCGCGGCGGCGGCGAGCAGCCCCCGACGCCGGGTTCGGGACGTCATGGCCGGGCGGCGTAACACCACCCGGCGGTGCTTGTCACCCTCACGCTCGGAGCAGCTTCACGGGCTGCACCCACGGGTCGTCGTCGCGCCAGAGGCCGCGGATCGCCTGGATCATCACGACCGGGACGACGATGAAGTACAGCACCTCGACGACGAGGGAGCCGAGGTCGGCGCGCGCGAACACGATGGAGTGGTGCGCCAGGGTCATCACCAACATGACGCGCCAGAGGGGCACGCCGCCGATGCGGCGCTCGGGTATGAGGAGCACTCGGAGCGCGAGGCCGAAGATGCTGCCGAGGAGGAGGCCCAGGACCACCTCTCCCAGCTCGCCGGCGATGAGGTAGCCGTCGACGGTCATCGCGCCCGCGACGCCGCCCCCCGCGCGCACGGCCTGCTCGCTCAGGAGCTCGCGGGTCAGCCACACCGAGACGCTGAACCAGTTGCGCTTCTCAGGGATCACCTGCGTCGGGAACACCCAGAGGAGCTGCTGGACGACGTGCTCCGCGCCGAGCTGCATGCCCGTCGCGTCGACGAAGGTGACCCCGTAGTGCTCCTTGAGGAGCATGTTGAGGCCCTCGGCGGAGCCGCTGTCGGTGTCGCGGCGCTCCTGGTAGCCCTCGACGGTGAGGGCGATGGCCTCGTCGAGGGGGCGGTCTTGCACGCTTCGGTACACGCCGAAGAGGTTGAAGAAGAGGAGGCCAGCGAAGGCCAGCGCGGCGAGCCAGCGCCATTTGAGGGGCCCCACGAGCCAGTCGGCGACGCAGAGGCTCACGAAGAAGGTCAGCGCGACGCCCGAGCGCGCGCCGCCGATCAGGACGATCAGCGCGGCGGGGACCAGCGAGGCGAGGGCGATGGCGCGGTACCGCTTCGCGGCGATCAGCCGCGCGAGCACGACGCCGCTGCCGATGCCCAGGGCCATCATCGGGTAGAGCCAGACCTTCGAGATGACCTGGTCGATGACGTAGCTGGCGCCGCCGAAGTCGCGGTCGCCCTCGACGACGAGGTGGGCGCCCTGCCAGCCGGCGCCGTAGCTCTTCTGCGGGAGGATGTGCCCGGTGGTGGCGACCCGTGACACGACCGTGATCGCGGGCACGATGAGGCCGAAGATCAGCAAGGCGCGCACCTTGGGGTAGGCCCGCTCGCTGACCTCGACGGGCGCGGGGAAGACGCGCGGCCCGACGACGAAGTACGCCGCCCCGAAGGCGCCCATCAGCAGGGCGTGGAGGTACTGGATGTGGTTGACCGTGTCGACGCGCAGCCTGCCCAGGTGGTGCCACTGGGTCTCGAGGTTGGCGCCGTGCGCCCAGCTCGCGGCGGGGAGGATGAAGAAGTTCGCGAAGACCACCAGCACCGGCAGGAGCGGGTTCGACAGGCGCACGCTGCGCTGCGGGTCGCGCCAGATGAGCACCGCGAGGAGGGCGCACCAGACGACGGCCTCGAAGACGTAGCCCGGGAACACCCCCGAGCGCTCGGGCAGGGCGCCGACGACGAAGTACGCGATCAGCCCGATGAAGGTGAACGCGACGGGGAAGAAGCGGCGCAAGCCCCCTACGACGCCACGCTCACCCTCGACTGTCGCCTCGACGCTCACCCTTCGCCCTCGCTGCGCGCCGCGAGGGCGCCTGCGGGAGTCGGTTGTGCCCCGGGAGGGCGACGTTCACCAATTGACGCGGGCGCCGAGCCAGGCCTCGAAGCGGGTCCACGCGATGGACTGGCCGGGCTGGCCGTCGAGGCCGGTGCTCTGCCCGAGGCGCACGTCGGAGATGTTCGACATGGCCCTGAGGGTGAGGTTGATCCCGAAGACGTTGTTCACCCGGTACTCGCTAAAGACCGTGCCGTCGACGCGCACCGCGGTGAAGCTGCCGTCGACGGGGTCGAAGCCCGAGCCCTGCGTGGTGCGCGACCCGTCGCGGTTGGCCACGTAGCCGTACTGGTGCAGCCCCACGCCGCCGTCGACGGAGACCAGCACCCGGCCGTCGAAGTTGTGCGACCAGGTGAGGTATCCCCGGTTGCGGATGAAGAAGTTGCCGAAGAAGCTGTTATGCACGTCGCGCATGAAGCCCAGCTTGAGGTCGGCGCGAGGGCCGATGATCCAGCGGAGCTCGGCCTGGCCGATGACCGTGTCGACGTTGTCGCCGCCCACGAAGAAGCCGGCGTGGTAGCCCACCATCGCGAGGACGGAGATCTTCTCGGTGAGCAGGCCGTTGAGCCCGAAGCGGGTGCGGAGCGGGTACGAGCTGAAGAGCCCCGTCGTGGCCCCCGCGGGGTCGATGTAGTTCGTCGGGGCGAAGTAGCCCTCCCAGAGGAGGGCGGTCTTCGGGAGGAAGCGCCAGCGCATCCGGGCCGAGGCCTGGTGGCTCATGTAGCTGTTGAAGTTGTACGAGTCGCTGTCGAAGAGGTTGAGGATGAAGTTGTACCCGAGCCGGAACTCGAAGACCCCGCGGTTGGGGGCGAAGGCGAACTCGAGGGTCGCGGTGTTGAAATTGCGGTTGAAGGTCCGCGGGGCCAGCGCGCCCGAGGCGGGGATCTCGTCGCCGGGCTGGATCGTGCGGACGAAATCGTCGGCGATGACGAACTGCCACGTACGCCCAGGGAAGAACTCGAGCCGTAGCTGCGCCTCGGCGCCGAGGTTGCGCAGGTCGCTCACGCGGTCGCTGCCCGACAGGCCGATCCACTCGTGGTAGGCGAGCGCCGCCCCGCCGCGGAAGTTCACCGTGGGCAGGGCCGTGGGGCTGCTGGTGGAGTTCTGCGTGCGCTGCGCGCCGAGGGTGCTGAAGAAGAGGCTCGGGGTGACCCGGACGCGCAGCGCGGTGGAGGGCGTCGCGTTGGGGGGGGCGTAGAAGACGTTGGAGTCGTAACCGACCTCGGCGCCGACGCCGGGGTGGAGCTCGAAGTTGCCGACCCGGATTCCTCGCCCCTGGGTGAGGTTTCGGTCGGCCAGCCACTGCTGGGCGTCCGCGGGAGAAGTAAGAGACAAGAGGGCTCCCGCGGCCAGGGCCCCAAACCACTTGCTGTTCATCGCGTTCAACGCTCCCCTGAGCTCTCGCCCCCGGTCGTCGCCCCTCTGCCGCAGTTCAGAGCACCGGACTCGTCACGAGGGGACGGTCAGGCGCGAGGTTGTCAGGCGCGAGGCTCGTGGTGTCTCTGTCTGTGATGCTCGGGTCGACCCGCAGCGTGACGACGGTGCCGCGGTCGAAGCTGCCCGCCTCTTCGCCCACGCAGGTCTGCGCCTCGCCGCGGAGCCCCTCGCCGCGCGTGCGGAAGATCGTCATCAGCGAGAACTCGTGGTTGCGCTGGCCCTCGTTGTTGATGCTCACCGCGCTCTGCAGGAGGTCTTGATGCTCGCGCGCCGAGCGGAGGGTCACGTCGATCTGCGTCAACTTGTCGTTGAGGCAGTTGGTCTTGATGATGTCCCGCTCCTGCCGCGCGCGGTCGAGCATGTCGCTGACCTGCCTGCGCATCGAGCCGATGTTCTCGATGATCGACGTCGCCTCGCGGAGCTGGTCGGCGCCGGACAGGGTCGCCGTGCGGCGGCTCCGCACCTCGGCGTCGTCTCCGTTCCTGGGCGCCGGCTGCGCGCGCGCGACGCCGAACGACAGCGCGATCGCGCACGAGAGACCGAGAACACTGCGTCGCACCGGCCAGTTCATGACTCCGTTCCTTTCCCAGGCGATCCCGAGATCGGGGGCCGCCATGCTATCAACGACCACCTCGCTGTCAACGCTGCGATTCGTGGCGCTCGACCAATCCAGTGGCTCATCTGGGGCTTTGTATCGCCCCCCTCGCGGGGGATTCATCCCTCCGTCACCGTCAAGCTCCCGCTGCCCGATCCGGGTCAGAGTGTGATGCCTCGGAGGCCCACCGCGACGCCCCCAGGCACGGCGCTCAGCTCCGGGTGAACGCTCCAGCCCAGGCGCGTCGCGGGGCCCCGCCCCCGAGGAGGGTCGGGCGCGCCGAAGAGCCACCCGGCGACGCCGCCACCGATCATCCCGAGCTCGATGGTGGCCACCCGGGCGGACCAGTTGGGGGCCTCCCAGAAGAGCAGCAGGCCCAGGCCCGCGCCGAGCAGGCCCCCGGTGACCACGCCGAGGTCCATCCAGAGCACCCGCGACGCGGTCGGCTGCAGCCGCGACGCCGTCGCGAAGGACACCGTCGCCCCGAGCGCGGCGCCCACCCCCGCGAAGACCCCGAGCTCGTCGCTCTGCGCCGCGACGCCCGTGAGCCCGCCCAACACCGCCCCCCACAGGCTCGCCGACCCGACGAAGGCCGCGCTCCCCGGGAGGGCGTCGGTGAGCGCCCCGAGCCCGAGCCCCGCGCCGGCGCCCAGCACGCCGCCCACCAGCGTCGCGGTGGCGAAGCCCCGGGCGTTCCACCCCTCGGAGAGCACGCCGTGGAGCCCGAGCGAGGCGCCCCCCATGGTGCCGGCCATCAGCCCCGCGGTGAAGGCCGCACCTCGGCCGCGCCTCGGACGTCTCCGGTCGACCAGCCACGCCCCCACCGCGCCGAGCCCCGCCCCGGCGAGCGGCGCCCACACCGCGAGCCTCGGGTCGTCGAGCCCGGCCATCACGTCGGCCCACCCTCCGAGCCCGGCCCCGAGGGTCATCGCCCCGGCGTAGAGCGCGGCCGCCTCAGCGGTCGACCGCGCCTCGCTCGGCGGCGCCGTCGGCCTCGGGGCGTCGTCCTGGGCGTCGAGCGAGGCCGAGAGCCTCTGCAGCACCGCCAGCGTCGCGTAGCCGTCGGGGGCCACGCCCCTCCTCCGGAGCTCGGCGTCGAGGATCGCCCTCGCGTCTGCGCTTCGCCCCGCCACGATGAGCCTGCTCACCTGGTCGATCAGCGAGCGCTCGTACGCCTCGTCCGTAGGAGGCGGCGGCGGGCTCGTCGCCGCGGGGGCCTCCACGGTCTGCGCGCGAGCCGCCGCGGCGCACAGAAGCATCGCGGCGGTGAGCGCGGTCCTGTGCACGCCGCAGCCTCTACCACGAGTCTTCAGTGCGTCGGCGCGTGGAGCGCCTGGTCCCAGCTCAGGGCGATGCGCGCCGCGGCGGCCTCGCTCTCCTCGCCCAACAGCTCCAGCACGGTCTCGGCCCACCAGAGCGCCGTGCGATCGAGGCTCACCTCGGCGTCGACGCCCGCCCACTCGACGTCCCTCGCGACGCGGGCCACGCAGTCGACCGCGGCCACCACCGCCACCAGCGGCGGCGGGGCCTTCGAGCCCTGCTCCTGGTGCGCCCTCACCAACGACTGCGTCTGGTCGATCACCTCGGCCAGCTCCGTCGCGTCGGCTTCGCCTTCGGACCACCGCTGCAGCGTCGAGAGCGCGTACTCGGGCGTGTCGTCGACGAGCAGCCCCGCGCGCTCCACCGCGACGAGGGCGACCGTCGTCGCCGCGCACAGCGCCCTCACCTCTCTCCGCGGGTTCGGCATCTCGTCGTTCGCTCGACCGTCCATCGCGCTCCGCTCGGGGCTCGACGGTGCGATGCACCGAACTCTGCCACCGGCCGCGGCCGTCGCGATCACCCCCCCTGCGCTACGCCCGCGGACGTCACCCCGCCCCCCGGGGGCGCCGCGCCCGGCCTGACATCCCGCAGCACCTCGCCCAGCCACGTCCACCGCCCCCCGAGGAAGGCCACGGGCTCGATCACCACCGCGCCCCCTTCGCTCCCGCGCAGCTCCGCGCGCCAGAACCTCACCCTCGGCTGAAGCTCCCCCGACAGCGCGGCCATCCTCGGGTCCATCCCCCCGACGCGGCCTCCTCGCAGGGCCTCTCCCTCGGCCCCCTCGACCCGCACCGTCACCGCCCCTCGCAGCGCGCGCAGCCCCTCGACCCTCGCCTCGAGGTCTCGCTCCGCCGTCGCCGTGAGCGCCTCGACCCTGCGCCTCGCGCCCTCGAAGGTCATCGCCAGCTCGACCCGATCACGGTCCGGCGTCATCGCCCGGGTCATCGCCTCGACCCTCGCCCTGTCTCCCGCGCGAGACTCCCGCGCGAGCTCCGTGAGCATCTCCCGCAGGCCCTCGGCGGTGTCGGGGTAGCGCGACAGCCCGCTGAGCGCGCGCATCATCTC
>JAEYZO010000308.1 GCA_023428035.1 Pseudomonadota bacterium
GCTCCGGAGGCTCACCGTCGTGACCGAGGATCAGCGCCGTGCCGCCGGCCCAGTCGACGGGGGGCGCGTCGATCTCCATCCCCTCGGTGCCGGGCACGCGGTAGGGGTTGCCCAGCGCGCGGCCGCGCTCGCCCACCCGGGTGAGGGCCAGGCCGAAGGGGCCGTCGTCGGGGGTCGGGTCGTCCGCGGCGGGGAGCGTTGAGACCACCGCGCCGCCGTGCTCGCGGAGCACCAGCGAGGGGTCGGCGCCGAAGCCGATGGTGTTGGAGACCTCGGGGGCGCCCGCGTCCCACTCGACCCAGCGCGACTCGGTGAAGGCCATGCCGTGACGTCCGCCCGGGGGGCGTCCCAGGGTGACCAGCGCGACGGCGCGGCGCCCCCGACCCGCCACGGTGACCTGCATCGGGATCAGCGCGCCCGTACGAAGGTCCACGGGCATCACCGGGCCGTCGAGGTCGCAGGTCTCCCACGGCGCGGCGGCGTCGAGGCCGGGGCGCAGCACCACCACCTCTTCGTCGGGAGCCGGATCCGCCGCGCGGTCGCGGAGGTCGCGCGTGGCCATGTCGGCGTAGCGCTCGAGGCTCGCGCCCAAGAGCTCCAGCGCGCCCTCGGCGACGGCGTCGGTGAGCCTGACCCGGTCGTCGCTCGAAGCCCCCCCCGCGTCGGGGGCGCGGGCGCGCGGCTGCGCCCAGCCCGCGAGGGGCCACAGCGCGAAGAGCGCGACGACGAGGCGGCGACGGGGCACGGGCGACCCATTTCGCCCGAGGTGCGACGATGGGGGCAAACTTCCGCCCGGCGCGGGAGGCGTCAACAGGAGACAGAGACCCGATGAACACGCGCTCGAAGAGCCTGACCTTCGCGGGCCTGGCACTGGCCCTCGGGTGCTCCCGCGCGAGCACCACGCCGGCGCCGCCCGTTCGGAGCGCCGCCGTCGACCCGACGCCGAGCGCCGAAGGGCGTCGGTTCCCGAGCCTCCCTGAGAGGCCGACGGCGACCGCGGGGGAGGCGTTCACCCGCGCGTGGAGCGACGGTCAGGCGGAGCTCTCGGGCTACACCGCGAGGGTGAACCGCTACGGCGAGATGCGCGACGCCGAGCTCGTGCTCGTCTACGTCACCGAGCCGATGGACCGCGCCACCTGGATCAAGGACGACGACGCCCCCCCCGAGCGCCGCGTGAACGTCTTGAAGCTCAACGCGTCGCTGAAGTTCCAGACCGGCGTCTACCCCTACTCGGTGCTCACCTCGGTCTTCTCCCCCGTCGACCGTTACCGCGCCGAGCCCTTCGCCCCCGCGAAGATCTCCCTCTCGGTGCAGGAGTGGTGCGGCCACGTCTTCTACGCCGTGTGGCCGGGCGAAGACCGCTTCACCGAGCAGCTGATGTCGTACTTCGCCAGCGAGGGAGAGCGCCGCCGCGAGGTCACCACCCCCGCGGGCGCCCTCTACGAAGACGCGCTGCTGATCCAGCTCCGGGAGCTCGACGGGCCCTTCGCGGGGGGCCGCGACTGGTCGGGCTCCCTCGTGCCGTCGCTCTGGTCGATCCGCCGCGCGCACGTCGAGGGCGCGCCCGTCGCGGCCACGATCACCCGCGAGCGGGCCACCGTCGACGGCCACCCCGTGAATCGCTTCGTCCTGCGCCACGCGGGGGCCACCCGCACCATCGAGGTCGAGGCCGACGGCGCCCACCGGGTGCTCGGCTGGCGAGGCTCCGACGGCGAAGAGGCGCGCCTCCTTCGGTCGACCCGCATGGCCTACTGGCGCCTCAACCACGAGGGAGACGAGGCGCAGCGGCGCTTGTTCGGGGTCGATCCGTGACCCGCGGCCGCGCGGCGCTGTAGTCTCGCCGTCCGTGAGCAAGGCCCCGTCGACCAACGCCACCCGGCTCCTGCGCCGGCACGGCGTCACCTACCGAGAGCACCTCTACCGCTACGAAGACCGCGGAGGCACCCGCGTCTCGGCGAGGGAGCTCGGCGTCGACGAGCACGCCGTCATCAAGACCCTGGTGATGGAGGACGACCGAAAGCGACCCCTCGTGGTGCTGATGCACGGCGATCGCGAGGTGAGCACCAAGACCCTCGCGCGGGCCATCGGCGCCAAGACCGTCGAGCCCTGCGACCCCGACACCGCCGACAGGCACTCGGGCTATCAGGTGGGCGGCACGAGCCCCCTGGGCACGCGCAAGAAGATGCCCGTCTACGTCGAGCGCTCGGTGATGGACCTCGACACCATCTACCTGAACGGCGGGAGCCGGGGCTTCCTCGTGTCGCTCGACCCGAAGGCGCTGGTGCCCTTGCTGGAGCCGCGGCTGGTCGAGGTCGCGATCACCGAGGCGTGACGGCCCGTGACCCGCGCAGCGCGCGGGCGATGCGACGTCGCAGGGGGCGGTCGGGGTCCGTCGACTGGTACTCCCGTAGCCTCGCGATGCCGTCTTCGACCGCGGAGCGGGTGAGGTCGCGCAGCTCTCGGCACGCGGCGGGGTCGTCGTGGCGGCCGCTCCAGCGAGCGACGTCGATGGGCTCGCCGATGTCGAAGTAGAGCCTCTCGGGCCGAGGGAGCGGCGTCGGGCCGATGCCCTTCGCCAGCGGCATCATCACCTCCGAGCGCATCCCGAGCGACTCCACCGCGCGGCGCACCGGGCCGCGCATCACGTCGTCGGCGTCGAGCACCACGTCCCACGCGTCTTCGACCCCCACCGCCGCGAAGGGGACGACCGTGGCCCCGTGCTCGATGGCCATGCGGGCGAAGCCCGTGCGCTCCTTCCACACCAGCCGGTAGCGCTCGTGCTTGCGCTTGGCGGTCTCCCGCGCGCCCCCCGGGAACACCAGCACCGACTCCCCCGCGCGAAAGAGCGCCGCGCAGTTCTCGCGCGTGCCGTCGACCACGCCCATGGTGGTCACGAAGCGGCTCCAGAGCGGGACCTTGAAGTGCAGGTGGTCGCCCAGGGCGCGCAGCGCCACGCCCCGCTCGGTCAGCAGCTTCGCGTAGAGGAAGGGCGCGTCGAAGATCCCGTAGAGCGAGTGGTTGCCCACGTAGAGCGCGGGGCCGCCCGCGGGGGCGCGCGCCACCCCCGAGTACGCGGGGGGCC
>JAEYZO010000909.1 GCA_023428035.1 Pseudomonadota bacterium
GCGCGGCTGCGCCGCGGGGGTGCTGTACGACCGCTCCGTCGCAGCGACGGGGGCGCGGCGCGACGGGGATCGTGGGATCGGGCCGGTCGCACCGATCCCGCGGGCGGAGAGGCCGTCGACGCACCACGGGCGGTCGGACGACACCCCACCGCGCGCGTCGCTCGGCTTGTGATGTCTGGAGCGCTCCGCGTACCCTCGGGGGCTCATGCGGCGCATCGTCCTCTCGCAGGCGACCCTCGACGACCTCCGTTCGGTCGCCGACCTCGACGACCGCGGGCTCCACGAGGCGCCGTGGGAGGCTTGGTCGACCGAGGCGCTCACGGCTGACGAGGAGGGCGCCGTGCGAGAGGTCGTGCGCCGACTCCGACGCACCGACGCGACCCTCGTCAACGAGGCTACGGTGTGGGCGCGCGTGGTCTATCCCCTGCTCGTGCTCGCCGAGCGCGACGGCGTGCAAGCGTGGTCGCAGGTGCCGCTCGCGACCACCCTCGCCGACGCGGAGCTCATCGGCGTCGTCGACGGCGCCTTCGGTCGGCCCGTCGCGGGCGTGCTCGAAGCGCCGTGGCTCCTGGTGGTCGAGGCGAAGCGCGGCGTCGACGCGACGTCGCCCCGCGTGCAGCTCTACGGCGAGCTCCTCGTGAGCGCGGCGCTGAACCACCGCCGGAGTCCGCGGGCGGTGCATACGCTCGACGGCTGCACGACGGTCGCCGACACCTTCACCTTCGTGCGCGCCGAGGTCGGGGCGCTCGACACGCCGCGGCCGACCCTCCGCGTGTGGTCGTCCCGGGAGTACACCGCGAAGGCCGAGGCCGAGGCGATCCTCGCGGTGTTGAAGCGCGTGGTGGCCGAGGGCATCGCGCGCCACCCCGCGTAGCGGGTCGCCCCCATCGGGCGTGCGGCGTCGAGCGCGGGCGACTGGAGCTGTTGCAGCGGCAGTTCGAGCGGAGGCTCCGGCGCGCGCTCACCGAGGCGGAGGCCGGGGTGCTGCGGGGGCGCTACGAGGCGACAGGCGCCGACGCGCTGAGCGAGGTGGTGATGGACCTCGACGCCGAGGCGCTCGCGGCGCGGCTCGGGGGATGAGGGCGAGGCGGTGGCGCTCGGCGCGAGTCGTGACGATGGAGTCGGCCATTCCCGCGACCGTGGTAGCCGCGGTTGCTCCTCAGCGGGACTCTAGGGCCGAGCAGGACCGGCCAACAGCGTCGTGACGGGCACGATGCCCTGGTCATTCTCCAGCGGAGTCGTTCGGCGCATCCACAGGGCGTAGCTGGTCTCTGCCTCCATGATCGCGATGTAGGTCCCTCGCTGGAACTCTGAGAGCTCCAGGTACCTTCGTCGGAGGTCCAAGAGCGCAGCGACATCCGCGTCAGACGTAACGGCTCGACCCACGCCAACGTCGGCGTCAATCGCCTGTTGAATGGTGACCGAGAACTCAGCGATCGACGCTCGGAGAGGCCATCGGAACGTCGGCGCGTTCGGGCGCAGCTTCACCCCGGAGACCACGAGGACCCGGAGCGCGCCATCGACTTCGGTCCCCTGCTGCCAGAGTTCCTCCGAAGCGGTGGTCGCGTCCCGAGAGGACTGCTCGAGCGCGGTGGGCACGGCGTCGCCCGCGCAGCCCCGGGTGCACTCTATGACTCCGCCCCTCGTCGACACCCTGACGGTCGCGCCATCACTCGCTCCGCCTCGATGGGACCCCACGAGACCAGCGAGTCGGCCGAGCCCGAACAAGCGCCGCATCTGCGCCGGCGTTGTGTGCCCTGTGTGCGGCGACGCTCGGGGGCTCGTCTGGACCCAATACCGACACTCGCCATCGAGGAAGAAATAGGACGCTCCGTTCTCGTACAACAGCCCGCTCCCAGGCTCGATGCGCGAAATATCCACGAGCCTCTGAAGCGCGAAGACGAGCCCC
Organism: Pseudomonadota bacterium; assembly: GCA_023428035.1. Classification (GTDB taxonomy): domain Bacteria; phylum Myxococcota_A; class Polyangia; order Polyangiales; genus JAEYZO01. The sequence goes on from JAEYZO010000909.1 coordinate 1,910, forward strand.
GACCCCCCCCGTACAGAGGTCATACTCTGGATGGTCTTCACATCCCGCGTCCCCGCAGGACGCGTCGTCGGGGCGGTGAGAGACGTCATCCTCAGGACCACCGTCCATGTGCTCGTTCGTAGTCGCGCTGCCCGCGCAGGACCACTGGCAGAAGCAGACGACGAGCCGAGCAGCGTGACGTCTCATGGACTGGCCCCAGAGTCGCGGTGAACCGTAGCATCGACCGAGTCTCGCTCGTGCGACGCACTTTTCCCTCGCACGTCGTGTATCGCACCCGGTTTTCTGGACACCAGCTTCGACTACGCCGCGATCCTCTCCTGATGGAGAGCGCGGGCTGCGTTCGGACTCTTGAACCCGTTCTTCTCGACGAGCCACTGGTCGTTGTACTTCGCGATGAAGTCGTTGACCGCGGCGCGTAGCTCCTCGACGTTGCGGAAGACGCGCCCGTAGATCACCTGCTCCTTGAGGGTGCGGTTGAAGCGTTCGGCCACGCCGTTGGTCTGCGGCTCGGCCACGTACCCGAAGCTCAGCTCCAGGCCCCAGTAGCGAGCCTCGTTGCGGAAGTGCTCCGACGTGTACTGCGTGCCGGGGGCCAGCCGCAGAGACAGACCTCGCGCCGCGTCGCGGCCCACGCCTCGGCCGATCCGCTCGAGGCCCTGCTTGATCGGCTCCAGCGCCGCGAAGCGG
>JAEYZO010000046.1 GCA_023428035.1 Pseudomonadota bacterium
GCGGTGCCCGCCGCGGCGCGGGTGCCCTCGACGGAGCCGAGGGTGGTCACCGCGCAGGTGGTGCCCGAGGCGCAGACGGTGCGGCCGTTCGAGGGGTCGCAGGCGCCGCCGGCCATGACGACCGCGCGGCAGGTGCTGGTGGCCGCGGTGCCCGAGCACTCGAGGCCCGTGTCGCAGCGGGGCGAGTCGGCGCGGCAGAAGCCGCCCTGCACGCCGAGGGCGGTGCAGACCGCGCGGGTCGGGGCGGCCATGGTGGGCGCCGGGCGGCAGTAGGAGTCGACGCAGGCGTTGGTCGCGCCAGAGGCGTCGCACTCGGCGCCGGACATGACCGCGGTGCGGCAGATGCCGCCCGTGGTGGCGCCCGGGGCGCGCAGGCACGCGAGGCCGGTGTCGCAGAGGTTCATCGCGGGGGCCGGGCGGCAGAGGCCGCCGTCGGTGCCGTCGGTGCGGCAGGTGCCCATGGTGGTGGAGCCGGGGTTGGCGACGCAGCTCGCGCCCTCGGCGCAGACGGTCATCGCGGTGCAGGGCATCCCGACCGCGACGGGGGTGAGGCAGGTGCCCGGGGTCGCGGTGGTGGGGGTCGCGACGGTGCAGCGCAGGCCGGTGTCACAGGCGGGCCCCGCGTCGCCGACGCGGCAGGGCGAGCCCATGGAGCCGGGGACGGTCTCCTGCACGGTGAGCTCGAAGTCACCGGTCTCGGCGCTCTTGGCGTCGGCGCCGAAGCCGCCGACGACGATGAAGACGGTCTGCCCGGCCATCAGCATGCCGGTGGAGGCGGTAGAGAGGTAATCGCTGGTCGCGTCGTCGTTGCAGGCGAGGGTCGGCGCGGTCTCGGAGCAGGTGCCGAGGACGGCGAGGATGGTGTCGAACTGAGCGTCGCCTCGGCTGCCGGGGTTGTCGGTGCTCACCCGGAGGATGCCCGCGGAGCGCATGGTGTAGCGGTACACGACCACGGAGCCCTTCTCGCCGCCGCGGCCGTTGTTCACGCAGTTCATCGGGAGGTCGCCGAGGGTCATCAGGGCGCCCGAGTCGTTGCTGCCGTTGACGCGGATGATGCCCATCGCGTCGGGGGTCATCGAGGAGAGGTCGGTGGGAGACGCGCAGGGGTCGTCGGGGTTGGTGTTGCCGCGGTCGGTGATGCCGCCGCGGTCGGTGGTGCCGCCGCGGTCGCCCGACGCGTCCATCGCGCCGCCGCCGTCGCCCGTGCCGCCGTCCATCGCGCCGCCGGTGTCGCCAGTGCTACCGCGGTCGGTGGTGTTCCCGGCGTCGGTGGTGGGGTTGCCACCGCCACCGCCCGACGCGCCGCAGGCGACGACGAGCCCGCTCGCGACGAGACCCGCGAGCAACCCACGATTCCACATGGTCATTGGTGTCCTCTTTGAACTGGGAGCGAGTTGGGGGGTACATGTCGCACCCCGCAAGGAACGCGAACACTTCTCACGCCCGTCGCGGCGACGTCAACGCCCCGAGACACTGCGTCGCGGCCTGTCATGAGGACGGTGAGGTCAGATCGGGCGGGGGCACTCGAAGTGCGCGCGGAGGCACTCCATCGGGTCGCGGTAGAGCGACATGCAGTCCGTCCCGTCGCAGGAGCAGCCGCTCACGCCGACGCAGTCCGAGCCGTTCCAGGCGTAGCCGAAGAAGGCCGCGCAGGCGCCCACGCCGCGAGCGTCCTGCGGCGGGCAGAGGATCGGGACGCCCGCGTCGACGGAGCCCGCGTCGACGCCGCAGCCGGGATCGATCGCGCAGCCCACGGTGTCGCCGCTGCAGGTGCAGGTGGTGCACGCGTCGATGCGGCAGGGCACGCCAGGCACGCAGCGCACCCCACGGATGATGCAGAAGCCCGGGCCCGCGTCGGGGGGCACGATCCCGCAGTACCCGCGGTGGGCGTAGGGGCGACCGGGGCAGGTCGAACTGCTCATGAACACCGTGCCGTCGCACGCGCAGAAGGGAGCGAGGTCGGCGGTGCAGCCGCCGATCTCCGACCAGGGGCGGCAGGTCCAGGCCACGCCGCAGCCCGCGGGCCCGTGGCAGAGCGAGTCCGGCGGGCAGTCGGCGGTGCTCATGCAGTACCTCGGGACGGGCCCGGCGTCGACGCAGGTGCCCGTGCAGCGGAGCTCGCCGTTCGGCGCGCAGAAGCAGGTCGTGCACTCGCTGATGCGGCACGACTGGTTGAAGGGGCAGATCGCGTCGTTGGGCAGCACGCAGCCCGCGGGGCCTCCGTCGACGGGCGGCGGCCCCTCGCAAGGCCCGCGGTGCAGGTAGGGCCGCGAGGGGCAGGTCGAGCTCGACCTGAAGGTCACGCCGTCGCAGCCGCAGTGCGGCGCGAGGTCGTCGGTGCAGGGTCGACCGAGCTGCGGCTGACAGGTCCAGGGGATCGCGCAGCCCTCCGGGCCGACGCACTCCAGCCCGGGGCCGCACTGCGAGGTGCTGGTGCAGGTGCGCGGCGCGTCGACGGGCGGCGGCCGATCCACGGGGGGAAGCGGCGTGTCACCGATCGGCGGTCGGTCCACCGAGGGGGTGTCGCTCGCGACGGCGTCGGTGCCCCCACCGGCGTCGTCTCCGGGCAGCGGCCCCCCCTGGATCGCCACCGAGCCACAGCCGCCGAGCAGCACGCCCAGGGCCAGGAACATCCACGTCGTCGTTCTCATCGCGCACCTCCTGTCGCGGATGGGGTTCAGATGTGTCTCACGCTGACACAACCCACGCGCCTCGCGACGGTCACGACGGGAACAGAACAAAGTCCGGGCCAGCGGCTCAGCCGAAGCGCGCGCGACGACGCGCCTCGGTCTCGATCTTGAGGCGCTCCGCGGTGGCCATCTGGTCGACCATCTCGTTGTAGTGGTCGCCGTTGTGGGCCTTCACCCAGCGCCAGGTGATGGCGTGGGGCTTCGTCGCGGCGTGCAGGCGCTCCCAGAGGTCCTGGTTCTTCACGGGCTTCTTCGAGGCCGTGCGCCAGCCGCGCGCGACCCAGGCCGGCAGCCACTCGGTGATGCCGTTCTTCAGGTACTCGCTGTCGGTGTAGAGCGTGACCTCGCAGGGGCGCTTCAGGGCTTCGAGCGCCGAGATGGCCGCGAGGAGCTCCATGCGGTTGTTCGTGGTCGAGGGCTCGCCCCCGCTCATGGGGAGCTCCTTGCCGCCGCCGGAGAGGAGCACCGCGGCCCAGCCGCCGGGGCCTCCAGGGTTCGGCTTGGCGCCGCCGTCGGTGTAGATCGTGACCTTCGGGGGAGGGGCGGTCTTCGCGGGCTCTTCGCTCACCCTCGCGACGCTAGCCCAGGGTGCCGGGCTTCGTCTCGTTCGCGGCAGCCTTCAGCCGTTCGTCGCGCGCGTGGCGTTCGCGGGGGTGCTCGTTGTACCAGGTCTCGTAGCTCTCCCGGGTGATGTCGACCTCGATGAAGCCGTCGCGCTCGATGCGCGACTGACACCCGAGGCGAGAGCTCGACACCACGTCGAAGGCCTTGTCGAGGATGTCTTCCTCCTCGTCCTCGGCCGCGGAGAGGAGGTCGGCGCCCTGCTTCACGTGCACGTGGCAGGTCGAGCAGGCGCACACGCCGCCGCAGGCCGAGCCCTCGGGCGCGCCCGCGATCTGCGACGCTTCGAGGAGAGACTTCCCGATCGGCACCTCGGCCTCGACGGTGCCGTCAGCGCTGTGAAAACGGACCCTGGGCATCGCGTCAGCCCTCCTCTCGCTCGCCGGTGAGGTGCGGGTGGGCGGGCCGGTCCTTGAGCTCCTCTTCGAACTCGGCCACCGCGTGCCCCGACATGGCCTGCTTCACCGCGCGGTTCATCCGTCGCTCGGCGAGGGGCGTGGCCGCTCGGTCGAGGCCCTCGGTGCGGAGTCGCACGGCCTCGCGCTGCCCCGACGCGATGGCCGAGCGCAGCGCCGCGAGGGCCCCGTCGACCTCGGCGCGCTCGTCCTCGTCCAAGAGGTCACCGTCGACCTTGAGCGCCTTCTCCGTCGCGGCGATCACCTGCTCGGCCTCGACCACGCGCTCGCGCAATTGCCTCGCCGCGAGGTCGCTCTCGGCGTGCTCGTACGAGTCGAGGAGCATCCGCTCGACGTCGTCGCCGCTCAGCCCGTACGACGGGGTCACCCCGACCTCTTGCGCGACGCCGGTGTTGAGCTCCCGCGCGCTCACGGTGAGCAGGCCGTCGGCGTCGACCCTGAAGGTCACCTCCAGCCGCGCCGAGCCCGCGGGCATCGGGGGGATGCCCTTCAGCGTGAAGCGCGCGAGGGAGCGGCAGTCCGCGGCGAGCTCCCGCTCACCCTGGACGACGTGGAGGTCGAAGCCGGTCTGGTTGTCGGCGTAGGTGGTGAACACCTGCGCGCGCCCCGCGGGGATGGTGGTGTTGCGCGGGAGGATCTTCTCCGCCACGCCGCCCATGGTCTCGAGGCCCAGCGAGAGCGGGATCACGTCGAGGATCAGCGCGTCGTCGCGGGGAGACTCCCCCGCGAGGAGGTCGGCCTGGATCGCCGCGCCGAGGGCCACCACCTGCTCGGGGTCGATGTCCGTGAGGGGCTCCAGCCCGAAGAGCTCACGAACGTAGGCGCGCACCAGCGGCACCCGCGTCGAGCCGCCCACGAGGATCACCCCGTCGAGCTCGCCGGGCTTGTACCCCGCGTCCTTGAGCGCGCGCCGCACGGCCGACCCGGTGCGCTCCACCACGGGACGGACGAGCGACTCGAAGCGCTCGCGGGTGAGGGTCTGCTCGAAGGCGCCGCCGTCGAACTCGAAGACCACGGTGGTCTCGCTCGCGTCGGTGAGCGCGTGCTTGGCTCGCCGCGCCGCGTCGAGGGCCGCGCGAACGATCTCCGGCGTGCGCTCGGCGTCCACCTCGCGGAGGAACTCCTCGGCCACGGCGCGGTCCATGTCGTCGCCGCCGAGCTGCGAGTCTCCCCCCGTGGAGCGCACCTGAAAGACCCCGTCGTCGAGGGAGAGCACCGTGACGTCGAAGGTGCCTCCGCCGAGGTCGTAGACGGCGAAGGTGCCCTGGGTGCGGCCCTTGTCGAGGCCGTAGGCGAGGGCCGCCGCGGTGGGCTCGTTGAGGAGGCGCAAGACCTCCAGACCCGCGAGACGCCCCGCGTCGCGGGTGGCCTGGCGCTGGGCGTCGTCGAAGTACGCCGGCACGGTGATCACCGCGCCGCCCACCGAGCGGAGCTTCTCCTCGGCGCGGGTCTTGAGCGCCCGCAGGATCTCCGCCGACACCTCGACGGGTGAGACCGCGCGGCCGTGGACCTTGAAGCGCACGGTGTTCGACTCGCCCTCGGCGGGCTCGACGAAGGCGTAGGTGCCCAGCCGTCGCGTCTCGGGGTCGTCGGCGCCGCGGCCCATGAAGCGCTTCACCGAGGCCAGGGTCTCGCGCGGGTGGAGCGCGGCCTTCGCGCGGGCCTCGTTGCCGACGATCGTCCCGCCGTGGGCCATGTAGTGGACGACGCTAGGGAGCAAGGGGGAGAGGTCGCAGTCGAGCACGCACTCGGGCTGGCCGTCGGCCACCCACGCGACGAGGGAGTGGGTGGTGCCGAGGTCGATGCCGATGGGCGTCGGGCGGGCCTTGGGGTCGAAGATCTGAAAGAGGGTCATGGCGTGCCGTCGGTGTCCTCTGAGGCGTCGGCCTCTTCGAGGAAGCGCCCGAGGTACTTCAGCGACACCACCGCGTCGCGGGCGCGGGGGAGCGCGTCGGGCGCTGGGGGGTCGGTCGAGAAGACCTCGGCGAGGAGCGCGTGAGCCGCGTCGACGCGGGACTGCACCCTGGCGCGCAGGGGGGCCACGCGCTCGGGGTGGCCCTTGGCGTCGTCGAGGGCCTCGCGGAGTTCCATGATGTCCATGAGGAGCGCGGCGGGGGCGCGGTCGCCGTCTTCGATGGTCACGCCGTTGAGCCGCAGGAGCGCCGTCGCGCGGGCGAGCGGGTCACGCAGCGCGCGCCAGGCGTCGTTCACGGCCACGGCGCGCTCCAGCGCGACGCGGCGCTCGGCCGGGGCGGCGTTGACGTAGCGGTCAGGGTGCAGCGCGCGGGAGAGGTCGCGGTGTCGCTGCTCGACCTCCTTGCGGGGGAGGTCGAAGCGGCGCGGCACGCCCAGCGTCGCGAAGGGGTCGTCCACGGTAGCGTCGTTCAATGAGTGGGGGGAGGGCGCGCGGTCAGACGCCGAAGCTCGACCCGCAGCCGCAGCCCGCGGCCTCGTTGGGGTTCACGAACTTGAAGCCGTGCGCCATGAGCTTCACCTCGTAGTCGAGGGTGGTCCCGTTGAGGAACACCAGCGACTTCGGGTCGACCACGACGCGCAGCCCGTCGAACTCGAAGACCTTGTCCCTCGCGGCGGGCGCGTCGGCGAACTCGATCACGTACGAGAAGCCCGAGCACCCGCCGCCCTTCACCCCGAGCCGCAGCGCCGCGTCGGGCGTGCCCCGCTTCGCCAGCGCCTCGCGCGCCTTGGCGACGGCCCTCGGCGTCACGGAGATCGACATCTCGACCTTCGCGGGCGCCTCGGGCGAGGGCTGCGACTCGGTGGCGGCGTTCACTTGGCCTCCTCGCGGCGCTTCGACTGCTTCTGGCGAAAATCCTCGATGGCGCTCTTGATCGCGTCCTCGGCGAGCACCGAGCAGTGGATCTTCACCGGCGGCAGGTTCAGCTCCTCGACGATGTCGGTGTTGCGGATCCTCTCGGCCTCCTCGAGGGTGCGGCCCTTGAGCCACTCCGTCGCGAGGGAGGAGCTCGCGATGGCCGAGCCGCAGCCGAAGGTCTTGAAGCGCGCGTCTTCGATCACGCCGCCGTCGCCGACCTTGATCTGCAGCCGCATCACGTCTCCGCACGCCGGCGCGCCGACCAGGCCAGTGCCGACGTTGGGGTCTTCCTTGTCCAGGGTGCCGACGTTGCGCGGGTTCTCCGCGTGGTCGATGACCTTCTCGCTGTACGCCATGACTTCTTCTCCGATGACTTCAGTGGTTGAGCCGCTCGACCCGTCGCGGCGTGGTCACGCCGCGTGCCGGGCTCAGTGGGCCACCCACGCGATGCTCTTGAGGTCGATGCCTTCCTTCGCCATCTCGTAGAGCGGCGAGAGGTCCCGTAGCTTCTTCACCCGGTCGATCACCAGCGAGGCCACGTAGTCGACCTCCTCGTCGGTGGTGAACCTCCCGAGCCCGAAGCGGATGCTCGTGTGCGCGAGCTCCTCGTCGACGCCGATCGCGCGCAGCACGTACGAGGGCTCCAGCGACGCGCTGGTGCACGCGCTGCCCGACGACACGGCCACGTCCTTGATCTGCATCATCAGCCCCTCGCCCTCGACGTAGGCGAAGGAGACGTTGAGGTTGTTCGGCAGCCGCCGGCCCTCGCCCCACGCCCCGTTGAGGTACACGTGGTCGAGCTCGGCGAAGAGCCGGTCCTTCAGCCGGTCGCGCTGCCGGGCGAGGCGCGCGGCCTCGTCGCGCCACTCCGCCGTGAGGATCGCGCAGGCCTTACCGAAGCCCACGATGGAGGGCACGTTGAGCGTGCCCGAGCGCATCCCCCGCTCGTGGCCGCCGCCGTCGATCTGCGCCGTGAGGCGCACCCGCGGCTTCGAGCGCCGCACGTAGAGCGCGCCGACGCCCTTGGGGCCGTAGATCTTGTGCGCGGTCACCGACGCGAGGTCGACGCCCATCGCCTCGACGTCGAACTCGGTCTTGCCGATGCCCTGCACCGCGTCGCAGTGAAAGAGCACCCCGCGCTCCTTGCAGGCCTTGGCGATCTCGGCGATCGGCTGGATCGTGCCGATCTCGTTGTTGGCGAGCATCACCGACGCGAGGATGGTCTTGTCGGTGATCGCCGCGCGCACCGACTCGGCGCTGACCGCGCCCTCCTTGTCGACGTCGAGGTAGGTGACCTCGTAGCCCTGCTTCTCGAGGCGCTTGCAGGTGTCGAGCACGGCCTTGTGCTCGATCTTCGTCGTGATGATGTGGTTGCCCTTGTCCCGGTAGAACTCCGCGACGCCCTTGATGGCGAGGTTGTCGCTCTCGCTCGCGCCGGAGGTGAACACCACCTCTTCGGGCTTGTGGGCGCCGATGAGGGTGGCGACCTGCTCGCGGGCGTAGGAGACGGCCTCTTCGCCAGCCCAGCCGAAGGCGTGGGAGCGCGAGGCCGCGTTGCCGAAGCGCTCGGTGAAGTACGGGAGCATCGCCTCGAGCACGCGCGGGTCGACCGGCGTGGTGGCGTGGTAGTCCATGTAGATCGGCAGCTTGGGCGCCATGTCGTTCCTCTGTTCGGTCACGCGGGGCGGGGGCCGTGGAGGCCCGCCACCAGGTCGGGCGCGCACCCGCCGCCGTGGAGCTCACAGCGGGGGCACGCGGAGATCAGCCGCTCGGGGTCGCAGACCTCGCAGCCTTCGAGGTAGGCCACGCTGGCCTCGAGCTCGTGCCGCAGCTCGTTGAGCCGCTGGATCTGTCGCCGGGTCTCTTCGAGCTTCTGGGCGTAGAGCTCGCGGATGCGGTTCATGGCCCCCGAGGCCGAGCCGGCCTTCTCCCACTGCTGGAGCACCTCGCGGATCTCGGGGAGCGAGAAGCCCATCTCTTGAAGTCGGGAGATCCAGCGGACGCGGAGCACGGCGTCGGGGGCGTAGAGGCGAAAGCCGCCGCGGGAGCGCTCGGCGGGGTGCAAGAGACCGAGCTCTTCGTAGAGGTGCAGCGCCCGCACGGTCTTCTCGGTGCGCTGCGCGAGGTCGCCCACGCGCAGGAGATCCCCCGCGGGAGACTCTCCCTCTCGGGGAGGCAGGGCCGAGGGGACCTCGGTCTCAGCGATCGGCAGTCGGAGCGCCATCGGAAGCTCGATCACTCTGACCCTCACGTATGGGTGAGGTTTGCAGAGTCACCCTTACGTAAAGGTAAGGTTCCCCGACGTCAAGCCATCTCTGGCACGGGACGTGGCCGCGGCGCGCGTTCATGGCGGGTCCGCTCCCATTGGTGACGGCTTCGTGGCTGTTGGGGCTGCTGCTGGCCTCACCGCGAGACCTCGGAGTCTTCGAGCTCACGGTGGGGGTGTCGCTGGCGCTGGGGGTACTGCTCCGGCGTTGGAGCGGGGGCGCGTCGGCCATGGCGTTACTCGTGGCGGCCTGCGCCGCGGGGGCGATCCGCGGGGCTACAGCGCCGACGCTGCGCTGGGGAGAGGCCGGCACCCCCACGGTGGAGGCCGGTCCGCTGCGGGGAGGGGTCACCCGCGGCTGCGCCCGCGCGGGCGACTGGGACCACTGTGAGGTCGAGACCCGCGAGCGAGGCGCGGTGCTGCTACGGGTGGAGCCGGGCCGCTGCCGCGCCGTGCCGGGAGACGTCATCGAGGCCGTGGCGACCTTTCGCCCAGTCGCGCCGCTCCACAACCCCCCGCGGGCCGACCCCGCCGACGCGTTGTTACGCCGCGGCGTCTACTGGAAGGCCGAGTCGGCGACCTGCGTCGTGCTCGGGCGTCGCGCGGCCTTGACGTCTTCCGTCCGCGCGCTGGCCCTGCGCGTTCGTCGCGCCGCGGAGTCGGGGCTCACCCGCGCGATGGGCCCCGCCGACGCGCCGCGCGCCATGGCCCTCCTGGTGGGAGACACCCGCGGGCTCGACGAGGGCAGCGCCGAGGCCTTCCGTCAGAGCGGGCTCGCGCACCTGCTCGCGGTGAGCGGCGCGCACGTCTCGATGCTCCTCGCCGCGGCGGGGTGGGCGCTGCGAGGTCTCTTCTCGCGGGTGCGCCCCGTCGCGCTGCGCGGGTGGGCGCCGCGGCTCGCGCTGTGGGTGCCGCTGCCCTTCGCGGTGGTCTTCGTCGCGATGACCGGGGAGTCTCCCGCGTCGATCCGCGCGCTACTCACGGGGCTGCTCACGGCGCTCGCGGCGCTCGTCGGTCGTCGCGCACACCCCGAGGCCACGCTCGCGGCGGTGGCGCTCGCGATGAGCGCCTGGTGCCCGGCCTACGCCCACGACGTGGGCTGGCTCCTCTCGGTGGTCGCGTCGTGGGCGCTGGTGTCCGCGACGCGAGAGCCGATCGAGCCCGCGTCGCTGCTACGGGGCGTGATCGACGAGCTCACGGCGGCGCTCTCGGCCTCGCTGCGCGTCGCCGTCGCGGTGGCGCCCCTCGCGGCGTGGAGCTTCGGTCAGACGCCCGTGGCCGCCGTGCTGGTGAACGTCGTCGCCGCGCCCCTCGGCGAAGCCGTCGCGCTGCCCATGGTGCTGGTCACGGCCCTCGCGTCGGTGACGGCTCCGCCCCTCGCGGCGGGGCTCGGTCGCGCGACGGGCTTCGCGCTCGACGTGCTGTGGTCGCTGCCGCGGGC